>NZ_CALLUR010000115.1:0-8685 GCF_938010445.1 uncultured Thermus sp. | reverse complement strand
GGTGTCCGTGGTCTTGCAACAGGAAGGGGACGAGATCAGCCTGGTGGTGGAGGACGACGGCCAAGGCTTTCCTCCCCAGGCCCAGCCCGGCCTGGGAATCCTGGGCATGCGGGAAAGGATCGAACTCTTAGGGGGCCGGTTCCAGATGGAAAGCCTTCCCGGCCTTGGCACCACCCTTTATGCCCGTATCCCCCTAAAGGAGGTGAAGGCATGATCCGGGTGTTTTTGGTGGACGACCACCCCGTGGTCCGGGCAGGGGTGCGCTACCTCCTGCAGAACAAGGTGGAGATCGTAGGGGAGGCGGAAACCGGCCAGGAAGCCCTAGCCAAGATCCCCCAGGCCAAGCCCCAGGTGGTGGTCCTGGACATCGCCTTGCCCGACATGGACGGCATCCAGGTGGCGGAAAAGCTCAAGGCCCTCTACCCGGAAGCCCGGCTCCTGGCCCTGTCCATGTATGCCGAGCCGGAGTATGCGGAGCGCTTCCTCCAAGCCGGGGGCTCGGGGTACCTGCCCAAGGACGCCATCGAGCGGGAGCTGGAGGATGCGGTGCTAGCGGTGGCCCGCGGGGAACACTACCTGCCGCAAGACCTCCTCTACCGCATGATCCAGGCCCAGACCGTCCGCAAACCCGGCCCGGAGGTCCTCACGGAAAGGGAGCTGAAGGTGGTCCGCTACCTGGCCCAGGGCCTCTCCTACAGGGAAATCGCCGAGGCCATGGGCATATCGGAAAAAACGGTGGCCACCTATCGGGAGCGGGCGGCGGAGAAGCTGGGCCTGAAAAGCCGGGCGGAGCTGGTGCGCTGGGCGGTGGAGGAAAAGCTGGTGTGATTCCACCCCACCCCGGCTTTCGCCAAGGTGGGGTCCGATAAAGCCCTTCTACCGCCCTACCCTTAGGGAGAAACGGGACTACTCCGTGCTCACCCCTTGTTCCACCTGTTGGGCCACGGGCTCCACCATGCGGAAGTGCTGGGCGGGGTCCTCGAGGAGCCTCTCCAAGCGCCGGGCCTTCTCCTCCCGCTTGGCCTCCCTTAGCACCCGGATGTAGGCGGAAAGGAGCTCCTTCACGTCCTCCACGCCCCTTAAGTCCAAAGGCTTCACCGCCACCTTGGCCCCCTTGGCCAGACGGCGCCTCATGGCCTCCTCGGTGAGGCCCATCTCCGGCCAGTGGCGGAGGTAGACCCGCCCCCCGGTCATGCCCGAGCAGATCCAAGGCCCCGGGTCCCCCAGGACCAAGGCCCGCCCCCGGGTCATGTACTCAAAGGCAAACCCCTTGGCCTGGGCCCGGGCGGCCAGGTTGCCCAGGTCATCCCGCAAGGGCCTTTCCGGCTCCCCACCCAGGACCACATCCGCCCCGGAAAGCCGGATGCAGAAGCGGCTGTCCGCCACCCCCTCCACGATGAGGAGGCCCCCGATGGCCCCGTAGGCGAAGCTTTTGCCCACGGAGCCGTCCACATAGGCCCCGTAGGGGTTCCGCCCCTTGAGGATGGCCACGGTGCCCCCAAAGGCGCTCTTGGCCACCCCGTCTTGGGCCCCGCCCTCCACCACCACCTTGAGGCCCTCGAGGTTAAAAGCCGCCAGGCCATTCCCGGCCACGCTTCCCGCATCAAAGCGGAGCTCCACCTCGGCGTCAAAGCCCTTGCCATAGAGGCGCCTTCTGGCCATCTCCCCCGCCAGGTGGGCCCCCAAGGCGCGGTCGGTGGAGTTCACCGGTCCCTCCTGGAAAACCAGCCTGCGGCTACCCTCCCCGTAGGCGGCCATCACCACCTCGGTGATGGTGCGGGTGAGCTGGTTCAAAGGCTTCCTCAGGACGTGGGCCGAGGTGTCCTTGAGCCATTCGGGCTCCTCCACCGGCAGGAAGAAGTAGGAAAGGTCCAGCTCCTCCAGGTGGTCCCGCTGGTAAAGGAGGTCCACCCTCCCCCTAAGCTCCCTCAAGGAACGGGCCCCCAAGGCGGCCACCAGCTCCCTTAGGGCCTCCCCCTTGGCCTCAAAGAAACGGGTGAGGTGCTCCACCGCCCGGTCCAGGTCCTGGGGCACAAAGCGCTTTAGGCCATGGGCCAGGGCCTCCTCCACCGTCTCAATCTGGGTGGTGATGCCCACGTGGCAGGTGTCCAGCTGGCATCCCCGGCAGATGGTGCAACCGATGGCCACCATGGCCATGGTGGCCATGCCCACCCGGTCCGCCCCCAGAAGCACCATGCGCAGCACGTCGTAGGCGGTCTTAAGGCCGCCATCCGCCCAGATCTCCACCCGGTCGCGAAGCCCAGCCCGCACCAAGGCCCTGTGCGCCCGCCGCACCCCGATCTCCACGGGGAGGCCGGCATACTTGAGGGCGTGGAGCCTGGCGGCTCCCGTCCCTCCCTCAAACCCCGAGAGGGTGATAACGTCGGCCCCCGCCTTGGCGATGCCCACGGCGATGGTGCCGATGCCGGGGATGACGGGCACCTTCACGGAGACCAGGGCCTTGGGGTTCACCGTCTTCAGCTCCTCAATGAGCTGGGCCAGGTCCTCAATGGAGTAGAGGTCGTGGTTGTTGGAGGGGCTGATGAGGTCCACCCCGGGCACGGCGTTGCGGGCCGCGGCCACCTTGGGGGAGACCTTCTTCCCCGGCAGGTGCCCCCCTTCCCCGGGCTTGGCCCCCTGGCCGATCTTGATCTCAATGACGCTGGCGGAGTTCAGCATGTAGGCGTGGACGCCAAACCGGCCCGAGGCCACCTGCTGCCCCCGCCAGTGGGTGTACTTGCCCAGCATGTCGGGGATCTCCCCGCCTTCCCCGTTGATGCAAAGCATGTTGAGGCGCTTGGCCGCCTCCACGTAGGCGCGGAAGGAGGCCTCCCCTTGGGAGCCAAAGCTCATGGCGCTAATGAGGAAGGGCAAGGAGTGCCCCCCCACGGAGAGGTCCACCTCCTCCGGGGAAACCTCGCTCCTTTCCGGGAAGCGCACCTCCAGAAGCTGCCTGGCCGCCACCGGGCTTTCCCTCTCCAGAGAGCGCACCTTTTCCTGGAAGTGGTTGTAGGGAGCCTGGCCGCTGGCCACCTCCTGGGCCGCCTTGTAGATCCGGGGGTTGAAGCGGAAGTCCTTGGCGGGAAGGACCTTTTCCGCTCGCAAGAACCCCTCCCGCTCCAAGAGGGTGCGCTCCAGCTCCAAAAAGCCATACCCCCCGGTTTCCGAACCCAGGAAGTTCCGGGTGCCAAAGAACTCGGCCAGCTCCGGCTTGAGCCCGATGGCGCTGAAGATCTTCCCGTAGCCCCTTAGCTCATGGATGCCCATGGTGGAGATGACCTTCTCTAGGCCCTTGCGCAGGACCTCGAGGACCCCTGCCACCCCCTTCCTCCCCTCCAGGGAGCGGGCCTTTTCCTCCATGAGCCAAGGGGCCACCGCCTCCGCCCCCAGGCCCAGGAGGAAGGCCACGTCGTGGAGGTTCCTCACCCCCCCGGAGTGCACCAGGATGGAGGTGCGCCGCCTTAAGGCCACCCCCTCGGCATCCCGCTGCAAAAGGGCCCGGTTCACCGCCGCCAGGGCCAGGGCGATGTCGATCCATACCCCCCCTTGGAAGGCCTCGCGGTCGGAGAGGATGAGGACTTCAGCCCCCTCCTCCACCGCCTTCACCGCCTCCTCCTCCAGGCGCCTAAGCCCCGCCAAAAGCCCCTCCTCCACGGCGAACTGGGGCACCAAGGTAGCGGTCTGGAAACGGGCCTTTACCTCCTCCAGGGTCAGGGTGCCGAAGCTTTCCGCCAGGCCCTGGTCCTCCTCCAAGACGATGGGCAAAAGAAGCTCCTCTACCCTGCCCCCACCCCGGCCGTCGGGCAAGGGGCGCCGGCCCAGGAGGGTGCGGGTGGAGAAGTGCTCAATCTCCCGCTCCCGGTCAATGGCCGGGTTGGTCACCACCGCCACGGTTTCCTTGAAGAACTCGGCGAGGTTGGGTTTTTCCGGGTTCAAAGCGGCCAGGGGGCCGTCGTAACCCAGGGAGCCGATGGGCTCGTTGCCGGTTTTGGCCAGGGCCTCGAGGTAGGCCCCGTCCCAGCGGTCCCAGCCAAAGGCCCGCTCCAGGCCCAAGGGGGGCGGGGCGGGCTTCTCCTCCACCCGCACCTCGCTTCCCCCGGCCACGGGGGGCGGGGCCTGGCGGATGGGCCCCGAGAGGTGCACCCGGTACCCCGCCACCGGGGTGCGGGCGGCGATGCGCTCCAGCACCAGGCGCTGGTGCCGGTCAAAGGGATAGACCTTGGGGCCTTCGGGGGTGAGGCGCAGATACACCTTCTCCCCAGGGGCCAGGGGCTTGGGCTCGGTCACGAACTCCTCGGCGTTGAAAACCCCCCTTTCCGAGGAGAAAACGATCTCGTAGGGGGTTTCAAACTGCCAAAGAGGCCTTAGGCCCATGGCGTCGGTGGCAAAAACCGCCTCATCCCGGTGGCGGCTTACGATGGCGGCAGGCCCCTGGGCCAAGGGGCCGAAGCGTTGCCTTAGGGCCAGGTAAAGGTCCTGAAGCTCCGGGGCCAGGCCCTTCACCTCCCCCAGCACGGGAGGGAAGACCAGGTCCATGGCCTCGGGCAAGGAGAGGCCGTAGCGGTAGATGAGCCCCTCCAGCATGCGGTTGAGGTCCTGGGAGTCCGAGCCCCCGGTGCGGGGGATGCCCAGGTGGTCCAGCTCCCGCCTCAGGCGCTCAATGGTGTTGATCTCCCCGTTGTGGCCCAGAAGGCCAAAGGGCTGGACCTGCTCAAAGGTGGAGAGGGTGTTGGTGGAGTAGCGGTTGTGGCCCAAGGCCACGGTACTCTTGAACTCGGGCCGGGAAAGCTCGGGGTAGTAGCGCTTTAGAAGCTCCGCCGCCCCCCGCACCTTGTAGACCACGCTATAGGTGGAAAGGGATACCACGTGGACGGGGAAACGGGCCTCGAGCCTCAAGCCCAGCTCCCACAAGGGGCCGTCCCCATCGGGGCTAAGCCCCGCCACCTGGAGGAAGAGGGGCTCGGTGCGCCGCCCCACCGGCCCCAGAACCTCGCTCACCACCTCCCCCCGGCGGAAGAGGACCGGCCGCACCCCCAGGGCCTGGCCCTCCCGCCGCAACAGGTCATAGAACTCCTCGAGGCGCTCCCCCTGGTCCTTGGGCAGGAAGAAATGCCCCACGAAGAGGCGGGGGTTAAAGGCCAGCCCGGGTTCCAGCCCCGCCTCCTCCAGGAAGCGGGCCCATAGCTCCCGGGGAATGTCGGTCTGGATACCTGTCCCATCCCCTTCTCCCCGGATGGCCCCCGCCCGGTGGGCCATGCGGTATAGGCTTTCCAGGGTCCTCCGCACGATGCGGTGGGAGGGCTTGCCGCTTTTTTCCGCCATGGCGATGATGCCGCAGGCATCCTGGCCTAGGGGGATATCCGGGTAGGCTTCCTTCCAGGTCATCTTGGGGCTCCTTCTTTACGCTTGGGGTTTGGTGTAGGCAAAGGTATGCGCGTCGTTCCTGAGATTATACACCCCCCGAGGGTTAGGGTCAAGAAAGGGCAGGGCCAACCCGCCCCCACCCGCCTCCCCGACCAAGCAAGTAGTATAGGGGCAAATGCGGGTAGCCCTTTTCATCACCTGCTTGGCGGACCAGTTCTATGCGGAAGCGGGGGTGGCCACGGTACGCCTCCTAAGGGCCCTGGGGGTGGAGGTGGACTTCCCCCAGGAGCAGACCTGCTGCGGCCAGCCCGCCTTCAACGCTGGCCACTGGAACGAGGCCCGGTCCTTGGCCCAGCGAACCCTAGGCATCTTCCAGGATGCCCAGTACGTGGTCCTGCCCTCGGGAAGCTGCGCCAGCATGGTGAAAAACCACTACCCAGAACTCCTTCCCGGGAACGGGGAAGCCCTGGGGCTTTCGGAGAAGGTCTACGAGCTCTCCCAGTTCCTGGTGCGGGTGTTGGGCGTGTCCGAGCTGGGAAAGGGGCTTTCTGGGAAAAAGATAGCCTATCACCACGGGTGCCATGCCCTCAGGGAGCTTGGGGTTAGGGAGGAACCCCTTCGCCTTTTGCAGAACGCCGGGGCCGAGGTCCTGCCCTGGGAGGCGGCGGAAGAGTGCTGCGGCTTTGGGGGGCTATTCTCGGTGAAGCTCCCCGAGGTCTCCCTGGCCATGGCCGACCGCAAGCTTTCCACCCTGCCCCAGGCGGAGGTGCTCACCTCCACCGATGCCGGGTGCCTCCTCCACCTTTCCGGACGAATGGGCCAACAGGGGAAAAACCTGCGGGTGGTTCCCCTGGCCACCCTCTTATGGGAGGCGTATGCAGGCTAAGGCCAAGCTCTACCCCAAGGAGGCAGCCAAGCTCTTAAGGGAAAAACCCGGGGTGCGGGAGGCGGTCACCGGGGCCACCCTGCACTTTGAGGAAGGCCGCAAGAAGGCCTACGGGGAAATAGACGCCGAGGCCTTTAGGGAAAGGGCCAAGAGGGTGAAAGACCACCTCCTCACCCATCTGGACCACTACTTGGAGCTGGCGGAAAAGCGCCTAAGGGAAAACGGGGTCCAGGTGCACTGGGCGGAAGACCCCCTGGACGCCCACCGCATCCTGAGGGAAGTGGTGGCCCGGCACGGGGTGAAGCGGGCGGTGAAGGCCAAGAGCATGCTCACCGAGGAGCTTGGGGTAAACCCCCTTTTGGAATCCTTGGGGGTGGAGGTCTTTGAAACCGACCTGGGGGAGTATCTGATCCAGCTTCTCGGCGAACCCCCCAGCCACATCGTGGGCCCGGCCATCCACCTGGCCCTTTCCGAGGTCCAAAGGCTCTTCCACCAGCGCTTCGGCACCCCCCTGGACGCCTCCCCCGAGGCCCTGGCCGCCGTGGCCAGGAAGGTCTTGCGGGATGCCTTCCTCACCGCCGAGCTGGGCATCAGCGGGGCCAACTTCCTGGTGGCGGAAACCGGCACCCTGGTCCTCATGGAAAACGAGGGGAATATCCGCCTTTCCACCAGCCTTCCCAAGGTGCACGTGGCCTTTGTGGGCATAGAAAAGCTCCTTCCCCGGCTTGCCGACCTTGCCCTCTTCCTGCCCCTCACCGCCCGGGCGGCCACGGGGCAGCGGCTTTCCACCTATGTTTCCCTCATCCAGGGCCCGGCGAAAGAGGGGGAGGAGGGCCCAGAGGAGGTGCACGTGGTCCTGGTGGACCACGGCCGCACCACCCTTCTCCACGACCCCGAGGCCTGGGAGGTGTTGCGGTGCCTCCGTTGCGGGGCCTGTCTCAACGCCTGCCCCGTCTACCGCCAAACCGGGGGGCACCCCTACGGCTACGTGTACTCGGGGCCCATCGGGGCGGTTTTGGACCCCGGGCTTTTGGGCCTCGAGGAGGCCTACCCCCTCCCCTACGCCTCCACCCTGTGCGGGGCCTGCTACGAGGCCTGCCCGGTGAAGATCCCCATCCCCAAGCTCCTCCTCACCTGGCGGAAGCGGGCGGTGGAGCGGGGCCTGGCCCCCATCTGGGAAAGAGGCGCCATCCAGGCCTTGGCCAAGGTGATGGAAAGCCCCACCCTCTACCGGCTCTTCTCCAAGGCCCTAAGGGGCCTCCCCCTGCCCCAGCACCTCCTTCCCCTGCTGCGCGCCTGGACGGAAGGGCGGGGCCCCCTAAAGCCAAGCCCTAGGCCTTTCCATGAGCTTTGGAAGGAACTGGAGGAGGAGGATGGACGCTAGAACCCGCATCCTGAGCCGCATCGGGCACGCCCTCAAGGAACGGCCCAAGGCCCTTCTTCCCGAACACCCCCACGCCCCTCCCTCGGCCAACCCCCTGGACCTCTTCCTAAAGCGCCTGGCGGAAAACGGGGCCGAGGGCCACCTCCTGGGGGAAGAAAGGGCCAGGAAGCTCCTGGGAGAGCTCTCCCAAGGCCTCCCCGGGGCCGCCTATGGAAGGGGGGTTCCCGCCTCCTTCCGGCTCCTGCCCGAGCTTCCCCCCGAAGAGGCCCCCCTGGGCGTATCCTGGGCCCTTTTTGCCGTGGCGGAAACGGGCACCGTGGCCCTCTCCTCCGAGGACGGCCGGAGGGCCCAGCTTCTCCCCCCGGTCCACCTGGTCCTGGTGGAGGAAGGGCGGGTCTACCCTAGCCTCCTCGAGGCCCTCTTGGACCTGAAAACCCTTCCCAGCGCCCTAGGCCTCCACTCCGGCCCCTCCAAAAGCGCCGACATTGGCCAGGTGATGGTGAAGGGGGTGCATGGCCCTGGGAGGCTGGTGGTGGCCGTGCTTCAGGGCAGTTGGTAGGCGGGAGGCGGGGAAAGCCTCCTAAGGTTCAGGCGCAGCCCCCCCTCATCCCGCACGAAGATGGGCCACCACACGTAGCTGGCCCTGCCAGCGATGGCCTCCACGGGCACCGGGCCGAAGGTGCGGGAATCCTCCGAACCCCCCAAGGTGCGGTTATCCCCCATGACCAGGTAATACCCCTTCTTAAGCCGAATGCGCCCCACCTCGCAGGCCTCGGTGAGGCGGCTCCGGGCCAGGACCTCTTCCGAGGGAGGCAGGAGCATCTCCTTAAGGGGCCTCAGGTAGGCGGGCAGAAGCTCCACGGAAAAATCCCCCTGCTGGGTGAGGAGGCGGGTCATACGCCCGTCCTTGTAGCACACCCCCGGAAAGGAATCGGGCCAGGGGGCGATGCGGTCGGTGATGTGCCTTTCGTCCAGGGGTTTGCCGTTGATGTACACCACCCCCCGCTCCACATAGACCTCATCCCCCGGCACCGCCACGATGCGCTTGATG
>NZ_CALLUR010000114.1:0-4754 GCF_938010445.1 uncultured Thermus sp. | reverse complement strand
CTTGCTTCCCATGCGGAAGGTCTCTGCCAGGAGCACGGTTCCCTTCATTGTGCCCTTGGGGTGGAAGATGCCAATGCGGTTTAGGAAACCTTCCCCGGGGTTGGAGTCCGTGAGGCGTACGGCGCGGAAGGGGTCGGCGTAAAGGTTGGGTTCCGGACGCCCCCCTTTCCCGGGTCTTAGGTAGCCTAGCACCGTCGCCTCAAAGTGTTGATTGATTAGGAGTTCTTCCCTGGATTTGGGTTTAAACTTTGGGGGTATCACCTGGGGTTCGCCCCGGGCCTTTCTAAACTGCCACCGGCCCTCTTGGAAGACCACCTCCTCGCCCCGCTCCACCAAGGTGTGGAAAAGCCACGCGGTGCGCAGGGCCCCTTTCACACTGGAGCCGGGGAGGTAAGGGCCTTGCGGGCTTTGCGGAAGAGGCCTGAACTCTAGGAGGGCTTCTTCTACCGCTTGGCTCACGGTTCTTAGGAAGGCGTTACTGGCCTTGATGGTGCGGAGGACGGCCTCTTTGGGAATCCTTCCCTCTTGGTAGAGGCGGCGAAGCGCCTCCTGGGCGCCCCTTGGCCCCGTGGCCACCTTTGAAAGCAGGGTGTTTTGCCATTCTGGGGGCAGGCTAAGGAGGAGGGCCGAGAGGTCCAATAGGTGGACTTCCTTAGTGTGGAGGTCGGGGACGTAGGCGTAGGCGGGATATAGCTCCCCCGTGCCCACGTGTACGGGACTCAAAAGTTCCAGTTCCAGGCGGTAGCGCTCCAGAAAGCTCATACCCTCACCCCCAAGGGAAACACCTGGAGAACCTCATACACCTTTACCCCGTCCTCTGGGGGAGGGTCAGGGGTGAGGTCCAAAAGCCTGGGCCCGGGGTCCTCCCGGTACACGCTGCCCTCCTTGGTGCGCAGGTAGGATTTCTTGAAGGGTTTGGCCCCCACATACCCCCCTCCCAGGCGGCCCCAGTGGGCCTCGAGGTCGTAGTGCAGGGCTCCCTCCAGGGGACCCGGGGCCAAGGAGACAAAGGCGTTGGCCCCAGGGGCTTCAGGAAGCTCCATGTCCTCCTCCCCTACCACCTGGAAAACCCCTAGGCCCACGCTGGCGAGGCCTCCATAGCCCATCTCCCCCACAAACTCCAGTCCTTCCCGCACGGGAAAGGGGGCCTCTCCCAGGGTGTACACCGCATACTCCCCTTGGGGGAAGAGGAAGTCCTGGGCGAAGAGAATCCCCTGCCGGGCGCCCCCGGTTCCCCGGTCTATGCCCACCCTTACCCGGCGGAGCCGCTTAGGGAGCGGGGGGGTTAGCCTCTCCTTGAGGTCCTCGGCCAGCTCGGGGGCGTGGAGAAGAGCCTCCTCCCCCTTTTCCGCCACCTTGGCGAAGGTTTCCAAGGAGAGGAGCTGCAGGGCTTTGAGGTTCTTGCGCAGCTTGGTCTCCTCCACCAACAGAGGGGAGAGCTTGGGGCGGGGAAGCCAGCCTCGAGGGAAGGCGCTGGAGAGCCGGAAGGAAACCCGTCCTACCCGGTACCTTTCCAAAAGATCCTCCAAGGCTTGGCGGCCATGGGTGTAACGGTACCACCAGAACAGGTGGCCCATGAGGGTTGGGGCCCGGGGCAGGCTCCGCAAGCCCCCTTGGAAGCGAAGGTAATAGGCCTTAACCCTCATAGGGAACCAAAGGAGAGGGTTTCAATCTCCAGGCGCTCGTTAAGGGGAAGGTCTTCCTGCTTCTCGAGGGGCTTCTGCGGGTGCAAAAAGAAGACCTGGCCATACCCCCGGCTAATGTGCCCCCCAAGCCCGTCCAGCTCCAGAAGCTCTAGGGCCCGCATCAGGTACTTCTGGAAATACTCCTCATCCTTGTCGTCCAGAACCCGGTAGGTCATGGACACGGCGAAGCGGCTTCCTGCGGGCACCCGTTCCGTGGTGCGCGGGTTGGCGTTGCCCCCTAGCCTGGGGATAAACACCTCCTGCTTGATCTCCGTGAGGTACCCCCCCCGGGCCACGGTCCGCTCCAGCTCCTCCTTGGAGTCTGGGGTCAGGTAGGCGTCCCGGACCAGAAGCCGGGTGGGCCCCCGCTCACGGGCCACCTTGAGGGCCTTTTCGTCATTTTCTGGCGCCAAGCCAAAGATACGGGCCACGGGATCGTCTGGGTTACTGGAAGCGAAGACGTGCCTTTCTTGGGCCTTTAGGATGTAGTCCCCGCCCAGGCTCCACTCCAGGAGGTAGCGGAGCTTCCCCTTCAGGCTGGACCCCGGGATGTAGGGCTCGTCGGTGAGGGGGTTACGGATCACGGGGTTATCCAGGTCGCCGATGGCCATCTGGTCCCGGCTCATACCGATCCTTAGGCCGGTTTTGGCCAAGAGAATGGCCCGGATGCGCTTGATGGCTCTAAGCCTCATACCTCACCTCCCATGGGCATAGAAGTACGCCAGCACCGCCTCCACGTACTTCATCATGGCCAGGAAGTCCTCAGGGCTCCTCTTGCCGGCGTCTATAGCCTCGTTGAGAAAGTTGACGAAGGTGGTGGCCCCCTTCAGCGGGCCGTTGCTGCGGGTGTTGTAGGCCAGTTTGGCCTTGAGGAGCTCCAGCTCCGGGACCAGCCTCCGGAAGGCCTTGTCCGGGTCGTGGCGCCTCTCCTTGAGGAAGCGGTTCTCCAGGGCCCGCAGCTCAGCGAAGTAGTTGCGGAACTGGCTGGACTTCACCTTGCCCTCCTGGGCGATTTCCTGGGCCAGCTGTTCCGCCCTTGCGAATACCGTCGGGTCTAAGAGCTCCTTCGTCCTGTCCTGAAAAAATACCAACTCTGCCATCTAATCCCCCCTTTCCCTGTATAGCGCCCATTGTACCCAAACCGGCAGGTGATGCCAGGCCGGTTCTTGGTGATCCAGGAGCCTCAGGTACCCTTTCCAGGCGGCCTCATCCTGCTCCCTGATGCGCCTAAGGGCGTAGGCCAGCAGGGGCTTGTAGCGCATCCTCTCCCCGTACCCTTCCTCGGGCTCCCGGGGCCTTTCCGAAACCCCGTCCCAGAAGCGGCGCCATAGCCCAAGCCAGCGGTACACCTGGGCCTTGCTCACCCGTTTGTCCTTCAGGTGCCGCCTTAGGGGTTCCATCCAGTTTTGGCGCAGGTCCCTTAGGGTGTCCCAAGGCACCGCCCGGCCAAACAGGAAAAGCCGGCCCCGCCCCGCATTCTTGGCGGCGGTCTCCGCCTCCTGGAGGGCTTGGGCCATGGAGGGGACCGGGACTTTGCCGCCAAAGAGCTGAAAGCCGCCGGACAGGGTGAGGGCGGGGTGGCGCACGTAGTGACGGTAAAGGCTCTCCAGGTCCAGAGCGAAGTCCAGAAGCACGTCCCAAGGCCCCAGGAGGAAGAGGTCGTCGCCCCCGGAGTAGACGCTGTAGATGAGGCGGTAGCGGCGGGCCTTGTTCTGGGCCTCGAGGCCGCTCCAGCCCAGGCGTCCTTGGTAAAGAGAAGCCTCCTGGATGAGCCCTAGCACCTCCACGGTGAAGAACCACTCCAGGAAACGCGAAAGGGCGGCTATGCGGCTAGGGGTAGCTTGGTCTCGTTCCTGGCAACGCAGCCCCCGGGCGAAAACCTCGCCCATGCGGTCTGCGTCCAGGAGGAGTCCGCCCAGGTACGGAACCCCTTTTGAGAGGGCCGCCAGCTCGCTGAAGGTGAGGGGGCGCTCGCGGGTTACTTCTTCCTCCTCCTCAAAAAGGCCCTCCTGGACCACCCAGGCCTGGTACTCTTCCAGGCTCTTTCCCTCAGCTTCCAGGGCATCCGCCACCGTGGGCAGGTGCCCCAAGAGGGGCTTCACCTCAAGGGAAAAGCCATCCGGGCTAAAGTCGGGCCTTCCCCGCTGCACGTGGAAAGGACTCCCGGCCGGACCGGTTCCGTCCCAAAGGGACACCTGCAGCCCGGGAAAGCCAAAGTAGGGCGGAGGGGCGCCTTCTAGGTGGAAGGCCACCCCCTGGGCCCGGGGGAGGCGGCCACCCACGTCCCGTTCTCGTTGGCATTCCCGGCAAAGGGCACCGGGTTCGTCCTGGAGGGCCGGCCTCAGCCCGCAAGCCGCACACGGCCGCAGGGCAGGGCGGAGGGTGTCGGGGGTGGATTGGAGAAACCGCAAAGGCCGAAGCTTCGCCTCGGCGAGGGCCTGGTGCACCCTACGGAAAACCTGGTCAAACTGGGCGAACTCCTTCCCGGCAAAGGGGGCCCAGGCCAGGTAGGGGAGGAGGCTAGCCCCGTTTTTGAAGGCCCACTTCTCCCAGTCCTCGAGGTGGGCTTGGAGGGCCGCCTTCGCCTCTTGGGTATGGGGTAGGAGCAAGTAAAACTTTCCCCCAGCGCTCATGATGCGGTTTAGGGGCGTCAGGCCTACCTTCCTGAGGAGGCCCAGGGCCATGGCCTCCGCGGCCAGGCTCACCTCGAGGCTCCGCGCCCGAAGCCGCTTGGCGATGCCCCCCACCCCGGTTTCCGCTCCCGCCACCCGGTAGATGTGCCCCTGGATGCCCCCGAGGTCTCCCACCACCAAGAGGAACTTCTCCCCGTCGCGGCGCAGGTCCTCCACGGAGGGGTTCCCCCCGTGGTAAAGCCAAAGGGCATGGGCGATGGCCGCGGTGAGGCGCAGGTGGTCGTAGAGGGAGACATCGGGTTCGGCCTGGGTGTCGGCGGGGATCAGGGAAGCGGTCTCCTGTAAGACGGTGGCCAAGGAAAGGAGGAGGGCGTGGGGGGTCTTGGGGGGGCTTTGTCGCAAGGCTGCCATGCGCTGGTGGAGGCGGTCCTCGAGG
>NZ_CALLUR010000113.1:0-13364 GCF_938010445.1 uncultured Thermus sp. | reverse complement strand
CGCCGAGACGTGGGGGGCCGCCTGGCTCGTCCCCTTGAGGAGGCGGTGTCCCCCCAGGGTGGGGCCCAGGACCCCGGAAGCCCCGTCCCCCCCGGGGGCGAGGAGGGGGGCGGAGCGGTTGGAGTAGGAGGCGAGCCTCCCCTCAGGGCCCACCGCCCCCACGGTGAGGACCCCCCGGCAGTTCCCGGGGAAGTAGTCCCGGAAGTCCCGCCCGTAGTTCCCCGCCGCCGCCACCACCAGGACGCCCCGGGCCCTCACCTCGTCCAGGGCCTGCTGCAAGGGGGGGCTGCAAGGGCCTTCCCCCGCCAGGGAGAGGTTCACCACCCGCACCGGGTGGGGGTTAGGGGGGAGGCCCGCCACGGGGATCCCCGCCGCTCAGCGCAGGGCCAGGATCAGGTCGCTCTCCCTGCCTGTGCCCTCGGGGGTGAGGAGGCGGATGGGGAGGACCTGGGCCTGGGAGGCCCCCGCCATGCCCACCCCCTGCCAGGGGGCGGCCAGGATCCCGGCCACGTGGCTGCCGTGGAAGTTCTGCAAGGGGCTTCCCGTGGGGGGCTCTTCGGGGTCCGTGTCCCCCTCCAGGAGGTCCAGGCCGGGGAGCAGGGCCCCTTGGAGGTCGGGGTGGCCGCCCAAGACCCCCGTGTCCGGCACCGCCACCGCTACCCCCACCCCCGTGGCCTGGGCCCAAGCCTCGGGAAAGCGGGCGAGGCGGAGGTTCCACTGCCTGGGGAAGAGGGGCTCGGCCACCCCTTGGGCCCGCACGGGCCGGTCGGGGAAGGCGGGGGAGGCCCCCTGGGGGGAGAGCCCCTCCGTCCGGTACCATCCCCCGCCCAAGGGCCGCCCCGAGCACCCCGTGGGGCAGAAGCGGATCTGGCCCAGGGAAGCCCCGGCTCCTTGGGGTAGAAGCCCGGGGGCCTGCCCCACGTAGACCATCCCTTCCAGGAAGGCCTCCAAAGGGGGCCTAGCCTCCACCCGCAGGCGGAATGGGGCCTCCCGCCTGAGCCCCCCGCCCTCCGCCACCACCCGGGCCTCGTGGTCCCCGGGAGGGGCCTCCAGGAGGAGCTCCACCTGGGCCCGCCCTGAGGCCAGGCCCACCCGGAGGGGTGGGGGTGGGGAGGGCAGGCCCTCCACCCGGAGGAGGACCTCCCGCACCCTGCGGGCCTCCAGGGCCACGGGGAGCCTGGCCGCCTCCCCCTCCCGGGCCGCCACCTCCCCCTGGGGAAGGGCGAGCCGGAGGGTGGGGGCCCCCTCCAGGCCGCACCCCGAGAAGAGGAGGAGGCTAAAAAGGAGGCTCCTCAGGCTCCTCCCCACCCCAAGCCTCCCAGGCCAGCTCGGCGAAGCGGTCGGCCAGGGCGTGGTAGGCCTCCTCGAGGGTGGCCCACTCCCCCAGGGCCTCCACCTCCCCGTCCGGTCGCCGCCAGTACCCCCGGATGGGCCCCACCCTGGGCTCCACCAGGTAGAGGAGCCCGATCTCCTCCCCCTCGTACACCACCCGTTTGCGCTCCCCGTGCCATCCCAGGATCATAGGCTCACCTTACCGCTCCCAAAGCCGCCGCCAGGTGGCCCCAGACCACGGCCACCACCTCGGGGCTTTCCACCACCACGTACCCCCCGCCCTTGGGCCCCACAAAAAACCTGCCATCCGCCAGGAGGAACCACCCGGAAAGGGGCGTCCCCCCCAGGCGGTGGACCCTGGCCCCCTGGGCCCAAGGGGGCGGGGCCTCCCGCCCCAGGACCAGGGTGAGGCGCTTCCCCTTCAGGGCCTCCCCCAAGGAGGCGGGGGGCAGACCCACCACCCGCACCTCCTGGGTGCGGTTCACCAGGAACCAGTAAAGCTCCCGCTCAGAAAGCTCCCGCACCTGGGGTATGCCTTGGGCCAGGGCGGAGGAGAGGAGGGCCAGGGCAAGGGCTAAAAGCCTCACGCCGCCTCCCCGAAGCGGGCCAAAGCCTCCTCCCCTTCCGCCTCCAAAGAGACCTCCTCCCCCTCGAGGCGGTACGCCCGCCACCCCAAAAGGGGCAGGCGCACCAGGAAGCGCCGCCCCGAGGGGTCCATGCGCACCTCCGTGGCGTCTTCCAAAAGGCGGTAAAACTCCTTTTGCTTCATCAGCGCACCTCCTCCTCCCGGCGAGAAGCGTCCGCCACATAGCGGGTGGCCAGGTTCACCACCAGGGCCACCTTGCTGCTCACCGGGCCGTCAAAGGTCAGCCAAAGCCAGCGGTCCGGGGTGCTGTACCCCGGGGCAAAGAGGTAGGGCTTCTGCCCAGCCCACACCAGGGGTAAGCCCAGGATCACCCGGGCCAGCTCCGGGCTGTCCCGCTCCCCGCCCACCGCCACCACCCGGAAGAGGTTGGGGTCGTTGAGGGCTTTGAGCTTGTCCCCTAGCCTCCTCGCCGTGCCGCTGTCCGTGACCACGTAAGCCCGGGTGATCCGCATGCCTCCGGGGGGGCAGGTGTAGATGGGCACGCCTCCATAGCTGATGTTCTGGCAGGTGCCACCCCGGGCCGCCAGGATCAGGTAGTCCACCAGGGCCTCCACCCCGGCTCCCGAACCCACAATCATGATGTCCCCCCGGTTGAACCCCTGGAGGACCTCGCCCCAAGAGGCCGGGTAGAGCATGTCGTCCGGGAAGCCGCACATTTTCAAGGTCACGCACAGCACGCACTTGGTGGTCTTGTAAACCCCCCGGAAGACCAGGCTGGGCTGGGAGAAGTCCAAGCGAGTCAGGGCCGAAGGATCACAGGACAACACCGCTCCCACCCGCTGGAGGTTGTTGCTGATCCCGCCCCAGTCCAGCCCCGCAAGCCAGTCAAACTGGGCCAGGGCGGGGCTTAGGGCCACCGCCAAGGTGAGAAAAAACCGCTTCACGCTTCACCTCCCGATGAGGGGCCGGTAGAGGAGGGAGAGGTCCGGCCCTATCCCCCCAGGTCCCCGAGAACCTTGTAGGGGCTCCCCTTGACCCCGGGCACCTCGTACCCCTCGGGCACGCTCACCCAGCGCCAGTGGGTCCGCTCCCCCACGAAGGGCAGGGTGTAGGGAGGCACCCCCAAGGGCTGGGCGGGGCCTTCCAGGGGGAGGGAGGGGTAGGCCAGAACGCAAGGGGGGCAGTATTCCACCCGGACGTCAATGGTGATGGGCACGTGCCAGTAGACGATGAGCCGGGAAAGCTGGCCCCAGGCAAAGCTTGCCCAGTTGCTCAGGTTGACCTGGGAAAGGTCTACGTTGCGCATGTCGGGAATGTTGGTCACCTCCAGCAGGTTCATGGCCTGGAAGAAGGTGGTGTACCCGAAGGCCTCGTGGACGGGAAGGGAGGCCGGGGGGAACCACCGCTTGGCCTCCTCGTACTTCCAAAGGCCCGGGGACTCCTTCGTCCCCTTGATGGGCTCGTTCTGGGGGCTTCCCCCCGTGAGCCCGGTGAGGTCGTTCCCCATCCGCACCGCCCCGTCCACGGTCATGAGGGCGCGAGCAGCGCACCCCGCCAGGTCGTCCATGCTCCCCGTGCACCCCTTGAGGACCGGGATCCCCTGGGTGAGGGTGCGCAAGGGGGCTTCCACCAAGCGGATCACCCCCTGCTTCAGGGTGTCCGCAATCCCCGGGATCCCGTAGAAGGCCTTGGAGTCGAAGAGGGTGCGAACCGAGCGGTAGAAGTGCACATAGAGGTAGACCTTCTCCAGCTCGCTGCCCGTGCGGTCGATGAGCCTCCGGTAGGTGTCCCAAAGGGTCTGCACCTGGTTCCAGAGGACCTGAGGGTCCCGGGGAACGAGCTCCGTGTAGACGGGGGCCACCACCGCACCCCCGTTCAGGAGGTGCCCCTGCCAGGGCACGGGAAGGTACACCCTGGGGGCCCCCAGGCTCCGGTAGTCCGTAAGCCCCAGGGAGCCCAGGAAGGACGCCGGATCGGAGGGCCTGGGCTTTAGGAGGATCTCCGCCACCTCCCGCAGGTACTCGGGGTAGTACCGCTCCATGGCCCTCTTCATGGCCCGCTCCACCCGGGCGTTCGCCTCCCCCTCGTTGAACCAGAGGGGCTTGCTGGGGTAGCCCGGGGTGCGGAAAATCTCCGTCCCCTGGATGAGGACCTTGAAGCCAGGGATATACATGATGGGCAGGAAGCTCATCCCCAGGTCGTCGCAGAAGTCGTCCCGGGGGATCTGGGGCACGGGGAGGTAGCGGTCCAGGCCGTGAAGCCCGGCGGAGGCCATGCCCCCTGGGTCAAAGGGGGTGAGCTTGCCCAGGAAGGCGGTGTCCACCGCCTCCGAGGGGATGTTGAGCCGGAAGGGGGGCAGGGGAGGGTCCAGGTCCGGCCCCTTGAGCCCCACGGCGCAGTAGGCGAACCAGAAGGCGGGGTTGTTGAGCTCGGTGATGACCCGCCAGTAGTAGCGCTCCTCAAACCGCTGCCAGGCCCGCCGCAGGTCCCGGGCCACCTCCCGGGTGGCCTCGAGGCTGGACATGGGCAGGCGGAACTCGTGGGCCTGGGCGGTGGGGTCTTGGGGGTTTTGCTGGTACGCCCGCAGGCGGTCCTTCCGCAGGACCTCCACGTAGGGCCACCGCCCCTTGAGAACCTGTTCCAGGCGGTAGTCGGGGGCAGAGAGGAGGTACTTGGTCCAGTCCGGGTACTGGGGCCCCGAAGAGGCCAGGGCCAGACCCAAAAGAGGAAGGATAAGCGCCCGCTTCTTCATCTCCTCACCTCCCCTTCTCCCGGCACCAGTCGGAAAGGCGCTTGTACCAGGTGCCCGCCTCGGGCCGCTGGGCCACCACCCCTCCGTAGGGGTTGCGGTCGGGGAGGAGGCTGCGGGTGATGTAGGTCACGTAGGGGTCCCCCTCGGCGGCCTCGATCTCCCGGCCCGTGGGCAGAAGGTAGCCCTCCATCCCGGGGATCCGGTAGCGCCTGCCCTCCGCCGTCACGAAGCCCCCGGGCTCCACCGGGCGGTCGTTGTCCGTGGCCCCTCGCCAGGTCGTCTGCCAGCGGGAGAGGTACCAGTAAGCCTGCCAGGAGGTGATGCGGTAAAACCACCCCTGCACCTGGATGGTGTAGGTGTAAAGCCAGCGGCCAAAAATCGCCCCTTGACTTTCCCACCGCCGCTCCACCGTGGCCGTGCCCCGGACCCGGTTGCTCCCGTCCCACACCTCGCAGGTGATGGGGTAGTTGGAGGTGTAGGTCCAAAGGAAGCGACCGCAACGATCCCTTACGAGTCCGTTATCCCACCACAGGGTGAAGTTTTCCCACCCCTGGCCGAAGTTCCCTCCGAACGAGTATTCCCAGGGAGCTGTGGTCTGGTCGGTGTAGCGAAGGGTTTGAGGGTTTTCCCGGTCTATCTCCCATGACCCGGAAGCCATGACGTACGCGTACCCCCGGTTCTGCCCCTGGGCATCGGTGGCCGGTTGCGCCATGGTCCAGCTCGTGGGAGCGGGATTGGGCAAGCTGAGCCGCACCTCCTCGTTCCCGTTGCCCAGGTCAAAGGTGTCCCGCCCGTTCCAGTCCCCCCCATAGGTCCGGTAGCCCACGTACCCCACCCCGCCCAAGGTGGTCTCCTTGAACTCCACCCTCGCCCGCAGGTTGCCCTGGGAGATCTGCCCCCACACCCGGGCCCGGGCTTCGGGAAGCCCCTCTGCGGTGGGAACAAGGGCGGTGCTGAAGCTCACGCTGTCCGTCTCCTGCCACGAGGGGCGGTCCACCAAGTGGGGCCCCGCCATCACCGCCCCCCTCTGCGTGGCCCCCTGGGGCGGCCAGATCACCGCCAGGGCCTCGTTCCGGCCTAGGGCGGCCCGGGGGAGGACGTGGAAGCGGGCGTCGTTCCGGTAGGAGGTGGCGCAATAGGAGGAAGCCGTCCCCTCCGGCACCACGAAGCGCTCCTGCCCCCCGTTTTGCCCCCGGAACTCCCGGGCCAGGGTCAGGGTCCAGGGGGACACCTCGGGCACGAAGAACCAAATCTCGCTCCCCGGAGCCTGCCTGCGGTAGAACTGGCGCAAGGTGGCCAGGGAGTCGATGAGGGTCTTCTGGGCCAGGTCCCGGTCCTGGGGAGAAAGCCCCGCGAGGATCGTCCCCCCAGAAGGGGGCTCGTACCCCTCCATCCCCGGGTAGCGGTAGCGCTCTGGGCTTCCCCCGGGGGGCCTGGCCGTAAGCCACCCGCCCCGCTCCAGGGGCACGGGGTTGTCGGGGGAAGCCTGCCAGGTCCTCGTCCCGGAAAGGGGCCAGACGGCGTAGTCCACCTGGTGGTACTGGGGCCGCCCCTGGGCGTCCAGGAGGGTGTTCACCCCCGCCCTTCCCCGCAGGCGGTTCTGGGCGTCCAGGAGGTCAAAGGCCGCCTGGGTGTAGGTTCCCCCAGGAGTGTAGCCGGAAAGCCGGAAGGTGCCGCAGTCCGGCGCGCACAGGTAGAGCTGGCCGTTCCACCCCAAGGACTGGTAGGTGGTGCCCTGCGTGGGGTTGCCCCCCACCTCCACCAAGAACTCCACCCGCACCCGGTAGCCCTGCCGGGCGTCCCCCTCCAGGGTGCCCCGCACCTCCGAGGGGGGACGGGGGCCGGAGAGGAGCCCCACCTGGGCCAGGGCCAGGCCAAGGAACAGGGGAAGCGCCAAGCCTCGCGTCATCTCCTCCCTCCGTCCGTCAAGAGCAAGCGGGAAAACCCAAATCCCAAAAGGACCAGTCCCACCCCAAACCAGGGGGTCCCCAAGGGCAAAAGCCCTGCCCCCACAAGGATCTCGGGAAAACGCCAGACCATCATGGGTACTGCCTCCCCCGTTGGAACATGGGGTCAATCATGAGGAGGGTTTTCAGGGTGGGGACGATGCCCGTGGGCACCTCCACCAGGGCCAGGCACCGCCTGCCCTCCTGGGTATCCTTGTAGGTCCGGCACCCCTCGAGGACCTGCCGCCTCTCCTCCTCGGGCACCCCGGGGTAGTCCTGGTCCGAGGGGTCGTAGTACCGCCGGGGGATGAGCCGGTCCAGGAGGAGGTAGTCGTGCCGCCACCCCTTCACCATGAGGAAGGTCTTGATCTCCACCTTGGGGCCGATGTCCGCCCCCCGGCTGTTTTGGGCCCCGAAGCAGAAGGTGATGAGCCCCCCGCAGAGCCTTCCTGTGTAGAGGAGGCCCGTGAGGACGCTGGGCACGTCGGTGAGGATCTTGATCTCCCCGGCAGGGTCCGCCCGCCGGCAGATCCCCAGCCAGTTGCAGTCGTAGAAGTAGCCCTGGGCCACCTGGCTCAGGGAAGAACGCACGGGCTCGGGGATCTCCTTGGCGTAGGCGTAGGCCTGCATGGAGGCCGTGGCCCGGCGGTGGTCCTCTAGGAGCCGGTTGGCGAAGGCCTGGACGGCCTGGTCGTAGGAAAGGCCCTGCTCCCAGGACTGGTAGGCGAAGACCTGCTGGCTCTGGGACACCACCCGGCTCTGGACCATCCAGTAGCGGCTATTGGGAAGCTCCTGGCAGTTTCCGGGGGCGTTGTAGCTGGGGAAAACCCGGTAGCTGGTGGTGTAGTCGTACTCTACCCACCCGCTCCCGTCCCAGTAGCGGTCCCGGCACCGGAAGCTCGCCCACTGCTCCCGCCAGTAGACCAGGGCCTCAGCCACGAAGGTGTGCTGCCCGTTGTCCTCGTAGCCAAGGGGCCGGGTGGTGGCCGAAACCTGGGGGCACCCCTGCACCGGGTTCTGAGGAGTGAGGAGGGGGGTGTACCCGCCCGTGGGCACGTCCCGAGTAGCAAGTTGCCCTCCCTGCCAGCGCACCCGCACCCAGGCGGTGGCCTCCGGGTGGGAGGTGGTGGCCTGGAGGCTCAGGCTCCCCGGGCTCGTGAGGGGACTGGGGGAGACGGTTAAGTAGAGGGAAGGCGGGTAAAAGGGAAGCTCCGGGTAGTCGGGAGGGGTGTACCGCACCTGGCAGGTCTGGGCCAGGGCCAGGGCCCAGAGGGGCAATAGTGGCAACATAATGCGGCGCATATAGCCGCATTATAGCAATGCAAGATGCAACTATGGACAACGAAGGTGCATCCGGAGTTCCTGTAGAGGGCCTTTTGGAAGCCTCCTCGCCCCTTGCTCCCACACCCTCAGCCAGCGGCAGGCATCTTCCTGACGGAGATGGGATCCCTGCACCAGGTACTCCACCACGTAGAGAGCTCCGTGCACATCGAGGCCTTCCCCCTCTGCCGCCGTCCGTAAACGCCTATCACCCGTAAGGAGGACGAGGTCTTGGGCTTTCGCCAACACCAGGCAAGAGGCGTCAGCTAGACTCAGGCCTTCGTACCGCCGGTGGGCCTCGAGGATCTGGTCCTCGTGCGCCCCCGTTGCCAAAACCACCACAGGGGAGAGGGCCTCGAGGGTCCCCGCTTCCGCACCCTCCGCCACCTCCTCCCACACCAGGTCGGGGACGTGGATCCGCCCCAAGCGGGGGAGAAGGGAAAGCCCCCCCACTTTCTCCAGGTCGATGAGCAGGGTGGCGTCGGCCAGGAAACCCGCCTTCAAGCGGGAACCTCCTGGAGCCAGGCCGACGCCCTGCGGTCCGCCTCCCGCAAGGGGAGTTCCAGAACCTCCGCTGCCCGGGAAAGGGTGAGCTTCCCCTGGGCCAGGGCGGCAAAGACCAGGCGTTCCAGGCGGGAGGGTGTGGACGGCCGCTCCAGGGGCTCGGGCTCTCCCTGCTCCCCGTACCTCCGGTCCAGGGCTCGCTTCTGAGCAAAAGCCCTATCCTTGGGCAGGATCCCCACCTGGGCCGCCCGCACCAGGACCGTGCGCATGGAGACCCCGTAGCGCCGCTTCAGGTGGCGCAAGACCCCCTCGGGGAGGTAGGAGAGCCCTGCGTAGGGCCTAAGCTCCTCCAGGACCACCTGCCGGGGCAGGAGGACAGCCCCCGCCAGGTAGTCTGCGGCCCGCTCCTTGGCGTCCCGCTCCGGGGCCTTCCGCCCGTACTCCCCGCGGTGGAGGATCAGGTGGGCCAGCTCGTGCAGGGCGGTGAAGTACTGCCGCTCCACGGGCATCCCCCGGTGGAGGAAGACCACCCCGCCCAGGTCCTCCGCGTAGGCGGAAAGGCCCGAGACTCCCTCGGGCAGGTCCAGAAGGAAGACCTTGAGGCCCTTGTCCTCCAGGAGGGCGATGGGGTCCCCCAGGGGACCGTCTCCCGCCCCCAGGTCCCGGCGCACCTCCAGGGCCAGAGCCTCCAGGCGTTCGCGGTCTTCCTTTCCCTTGGGGTCGAGGTGAGGAAAAGGCCGGGCCTCGGGAAGCCAGCCCGAGAGGTCCAGGAGCCGCTCCACCTCCCGGTAGGCCCGGGCCCGGGCAGCCAGAGCCTGCAGCTCGCCTTCCCCCAAGGCCTCCCCGGGCTCGGCCCGGAAGAGGAGGGGGAGGGAAGAGGCCTCTTCCCCAAGGAGGGCTTCCACGGGCACCCCCAGGACCCGGGCCAGGCGCACCGCCTGGAGGAGGCTTGGGGCAGCCTTGCCCGCCTCCCAGGCGTGCACCGCCTGGCGAGAGACCCCGAGGAGACGGGCCAGGTCTTCCTGGGTGAGGTTGCGGGCTTGGCGTAGGGGCTTCAGGGCTACCATAGCTCCATAAGAGGTGGGCAAAAGCTTTTCTTATACTAGCCCAAAGGAGCAAAAAATGTAAAGCTCACTTGACACCTCTCAGGATCTCCTCGCGTGGGATGGCCCACCTCACGGGCTGGCCGGCCTGGGCCTCACCAGGCGGGGGGGTCCACCTTACGGACCCAGCCACGGGACCTGTCGCCCTACGGCAGGGGGATAGCCCACCTCACGGGCCCGGGGGCCCCGCCCGAGAACGGGGAAGTCCGCTACGGGTTCTGCGGAACCCCCATGCGGGCCGCAGAGCAAGGCGCCCGCGGGCGCCGGCCTGCGATGGTGGAAACGAGCCGGCCTACCGGCCGGTGCCCCGAGCAGGGGTTTAGCCCGCCACCCAACCGGGGGCGGGCTCGTTTTTGGTTTCCTCAAAACCTGCACCCCCATACCCCGCATGGACCTTCACCTCTCTTCCCCCCCAACGGGAGGGATAGGCCCCCTGTCCCCCGGGTAGCCTTCCATGGAGTGGGTCCCAGTACGCTGACCCCATCCCTCACCGGCCGAAAGGGCCGGCAGTATAGCCCTTAAGGGTTAGGCGCGCTTTCGCAGTTTGCCACGTGCTCCCCCCGAACGGGAAACCCTTCCTCCACCCGCTGGCAATCCTCTCCCTTAACGCGAGACCATCGGCTGTAGCGTACGGGGAGGGAAGCGGCCAGGAAGAAGTTGGGATGGTCCTGGACCTGAAAGTGCAAATGGGGTTCGCTAGAGTTCCCGGAATTCCCACACTCCCCAACGATCTGCCCCCGCAGCACCCGATCCCCAGGACGTACCTTCACGCTCCCCCGGCGCAGGTGAGCGAGAAGGCTGTACTCGTTATCCGCATGGCGTATCAACACGTAATTACCAAGAATGCTCCAGGCAAAAGGGTCAAGTACCCCTGGCCATGGGCAATCGTGGTGGCGGTTTTGGACGGCCACCACAACCCCATCTGCCGGTGCCAACACCGGAGCCCCGAAGGCATAGTAATCCTCAAGTCGCCACCCGTCGTGGCGATAGGTTTTCCCACTTTCATCGGTGATGAGGAAATCGTAGGCGTAGCGCTGGCCTACGAGATGCCAGGAGTGGGAAGTAGACGCGTCTGGCCCACCGTTGCCGACCCACCACACCCCCTTGAAAGGAAGGGTGTAGCTAACCTGCTGCCTGTACGCTTCTGGGGTGGGTGGGCGGAAGCGGTAGCGGGCTCGGACTGCGAGTTCACCGATAAGCTGGAGGAGGCTCGTTGCAAGCATAGGTGGGGAGATGAGGCTCAACGGCAAGCTTATCAAGCTTATAGCCGCTCTGGTATACCGCCGCTTTAGGACTAGATGTAGCGGCCACATCAGGAACTGTAGCACCCATATCAGGAGGTACAACAACAAGATTGCGTATGCAAGGTATAGGCCGAGTTTTATTGCCCACACTTTTTTAAGTTCGGGGACAAGGAATTCAAGCAGCAAGGAGTACAGCAGCGCCAGGTAGAAACCCTTTTCCAACCACGGTGGCAATCGCATTGTTCTACTTCTTAATAGGGCAGGATTCACCCTGGCAGCTTCCTGCCGTGACCAATATCCGGTGGTCTGCCAGCCAGCGGTACAGCTTCGGCCCAAGTCCAGACAACTGGAGTAGAACAGCTATCGGCAGAACCGGCCAAAGCGGGGGAAGGTGTTTTATCACTGCGACAACTGCGTCAAAACCTCGAAAAATCCTGTATTTATCCCCCAATTGTCTTACTACGTGCATCTCCCGGTCTACAGCTTCTAAATCCAGGTTATAGCGCCTGAAGCTCATGTCCGTTCGGTAGGGGGTCACCAGGAAGAGACCAAGCAGGTCCATACGCTTGATCCAACGACCGGTCCAACTACAGTAGGGGCAGTCGCTATCCACGAAAACGATAAGTTTTGGGATCCAACGCTTTGTAACCTGAGCGAGCAGAGCCCACTCTTTGTCACCTAAGGTAAATAGAAGAAGGGAGATCATTACTGCGGAAAAGGTCACTAAACCCATAAGAATCGCAAAACTTAGGTGAAGTAAAATTCCGAATACTGTCCATGAGATCTTCCATGTAGGAGGAGCCAATAGCATAGCCGGAAAGAACAGCTGATAAAAGATGGTGCTGTAGGTGGTTAACGTCGTAATCCACGGATTTTTGAAGAGTTCACGAACCGAAGCCCATGGGGGACCATAACTATCTAATTGAGTTACGTAATAGGCGGCAGTGCCGTTGATCCATACTTCCCCTTGCAGCTTGGTAGTTGCAGAAACCAGGTATAGGATGATCAGTTGGGCATAAACTGCTATAACTCCGATGTTATGAGAGAAAACTGCGGTACCCGACGCTGTCGCCGAGAGCTGCTCGATGCGGGGATGAAAAAAGAGCATGTACAAAAGCAATAGACGCAAAATGTTATCACCGCCATCACCGGTGTTACCCCTTAACTCAACCAACAAACTACCTATCAGAGCAAGCAGTGTGCTAAGCCGGGGTCGGAAACCCAGTATTAGGCCTAGACCTCCCAATCCCCAAAGGGCAAGAGTTAAATAAACACCCCAAGCACTATAAAAGACCGTGTCAACCCAAACGCCTATGGGACCTAACCAGGTTATAGTTGATCCTATAGCCGGGCCGTCCGGACCATAGAGATATTGCGCGAAGGGCAGCTCGGTAACTGTGCGGTACAATATGACCGCACCCACCCCGATTTGCAAGAGTCGTGCGCCAATTCGATTAAAGGGTTGTGATTCTAAAGTTTTATAAAAACTCCACAAACTACTCATATCCTCTCCATATCCCAAACGCCCGAGACTCTTCTAATTTGACTACCCCAAGGTCTAGCACGGATTCTTTGCGGCCTTCTGTGTGACGTTTTGACCAACGCGGCACTTCTGACAATATGATCCAAAGATGAGCCTTTTCATATTTAATGGATTTGGCTTTAGAGATATCAGCGCAAAATGCTGAAGCGACGCGCCTCAAACCTTCCTCGGCAGCATTCTTGCGTTCCTCATCTGTAAATCTGAATACATTACAGTCAGGATGATCTGGAGTCTGGGTGCACAATTTCGTATAGGGCATCTGACTCCGGTAGAGGGTAATACGACTGTACGCGTAATTGGCAGCGACCCGGTTCACTCGGTCGTAACCGTTTAAGTAACGACGTTCTAAAAAACCCCGGTTTATGTCGAGAGGAGGTGTCGGGTCATAACCATCTGCTAAGCAACTTACCAACACTCGTATATCCATGCTAATGGGGTTAGGTGCAAAGAGGCCCCAATCTTGATAAAAGAAACGCCCAACATACTTTTGTGGTAGGTTGGTGAGTGTCTTGATAGGGTTTGGTGGCGATACGTAAATCAATGTAAGTACGAAATGTACGGCCAACACTCCTAGAGCTAGAGTGTAGATTGCATACCGGAGGCGCATATCCCGCACCGTGAGCCGGGTCGAGCTAAAGTCTTTAGCTCGACCCGGCAAAGTAATTCAGTCAAGTGCCGCCTCGGGTAGCAAAGCTTCGCTCACGTGAGCAGACCCTTGTCCGTTAAGAGCAGCTTGAGCAACTTTAATGGCGACGTAGCCTGCTACCGCTTTAACTGCCGCTTCGGCGGCCCAGCGACCTACCTGTACGGCCGCTGCGACCACTGCCGGCCAAATCTCAGGCTCAATAGCCTGGGCCTGCTCTGTCGGTGTATTGGATGCATAGGCTATAGAAGGGGTTACACCTACCCAGGTTAAACCACCGGCCAACAACACCCCAGAAAGGACTATCGCCCTCAACTTGCGCATACACGACCTCCTTCTGACGCTACGTAGTCAATGCGCCCAAACTGCGCATTGGCTACGGTAGAGCTTA
>NZ_CALLUR010000112.1:0-3557 GCF_938010445.1 uncultured Thermus sp. | reverse complement strand
TCGTGTATACTTATGCATACCCCCTCGAGGGGGTAGACTAGGGGTTGGCATGAAGATCGTCCTGGCATACTCCGGCGGGCTGGATACCAGCATCATCCTCAAGTGGCTTAAGGAAACCTATGGGGCCGAGGTCATCGCCTTCACCGCGGATATCGGCCAGGGGGAGGAGGTGGAGGAGGCCCGGGTGAAGGCCCTAAGGACCGGGGCCACCAAGGCCATCGCCCTGGACCTGAGGGAAGAGTTCGTGCGGGACTTCGTCTTCCCCATGTTCCGTGCGGGGGCGGTGTACGAGGGGTACTACCTTCTCGGCACCGCCATCGCCAGGCCCTTGATCGCCAAGTATCTGGTGAAGATCGCCGAGGAGGAGGGGGCCGAGGCCGTCGCCCATGGGGCTACGGGCAAGGGGAACGACCAGGTGCGCTTTGAGCTCACCGCCTACGCCCTAAAGCCCGATATCCGGGTCATCGCCCCTTGGCGGGAATGGCACTTTAGGGGCCGGCAGGAGATGATGGCCTATGCCGAGGCCCACGGCATCCCCGTTCCCGTGACCCAGGAAAAACCTTACTCCATGGACGCCAATCTTCTGCATATTTCCTACGAGGGGGGGGTCCTGGAGGACCCTTGGGCCGAGCCCCCTAAGGGCATGTTCCGTATGACCGTGGACCCCGAGGAGGCCCCCGATACCCCGGAGTACGTGGAGGTGGAGTTTGCAAGGGGCGACCCGGTGGCGGTGAACGGGGAGAGGCTTTCCCCGGCGGCGCTTCTCGCCCGCCTCAACGAGATCGGCGGCCGGCACGGGGTGGGTCGGGTGGACCTGGTGGAAAACCGCTTCGTGGGCATGAAGTCCCGGGGGGTGTACGAAACCCCCGGGGGAACCCTCCTCTACCACGCCCGGCGGGCGGTGGAAAGCCTCACCCTGGACCGGGAGGTCCTGCACCAAAGGGACGGGCTTTCCCCCAAATACGCGGAACTGGTCTACTACGGCTTCTGGTACGCCCCGGAGCGGGAGGCCCTCCAGGCCTACTTTGACCACGTGGCCCAGGCGGTCACGGGGGTAGCCCGGCTGAAGCTTTACAAGGGGAACGTCTACGTGGTGGGGAGGAAGGCGCCCAAAAGCCTCTACCAGAAGGACCTGGTCTCCTTTGACGAGCTCGGGGGCTACGACCAGAAGGATGCCGAGGGCTTCATCAGGATCCAGGCCCTAAGGCTTCGGGTTAGGGCCTTGGTGGAGGGGAAGGGCCATGGGGCATAGGACCTGGGGTGGCCGCTTCCAGGAGGGTCCAAGCCAGCTTGCCGCCCGCTTTAACGCCTCCTTGGCCTTTGACCGGGCCCTTTGGCGGGAGGACCTCTGGCAGAACCGGGTGCACGCCCGCATGCTCCATGGGGTGGGGCTTCTAAGTGGGGAGGAGCTGGAGGCCATCCTGAAGGGCCTGGACCAGATAGAGAAGGAGATAGAGGCCGGCACTTTCCCCTGGCGGGAGGAGCTGGAGGATGTGCACATGAACCTGGAGGCCCGCCTCATAGAGCTCATCGGCCCTCCTGGGGGTAAGCTGCACACGGCCAGGAGCCGTAACGACCAGGTGGCCACGGACCTCAGGCTTTTCCTCAGGGGGGCCGTGGACGAGCTTCTGGCCCTCCTCTTGGAGCTGCGCCGGGTTTTGGTGCAGGAGGCGGAAAGGTACCTGGAGCCCCTCCATCTCCTTCCCGGCTACACCCACCTGCAGCGGGCCCAGCCCATCCTGCTTTCCCACTGGTTCATGGCCTACTACGAGATGCTCCTGCGGGATGCCGGGCGCCTGGAGGATGCCAAAAAGCGCCTCAACCATAGCCCCTTAGGGGCTGCGGCCCTGGCGGGGACGGGGTTTCCCATAGACCGCCACTTCACCGCCAAGGAGCTGGGCTTCCAAGCGCCCATGCGCAACTCCTTGGATGCGGTGGCCAGCCGGGATTTTGCTTTAGAGGTGCTTTCCGCCCTCAACATCGGCCTGCTGAACCTTTCCCGCATGGCGGAGGAGCTCATCCTCTACAGCACCGAGGAGTTCGCCTTCGTGGAGATCCCCGATGCCTTCGCCACGGGTTCCTCCATCATGCCCCAGAAGAAGAACCCCGACATCCTGGAGCTCATCCGGGCCAAGACGGGAAGGGTCTTAGGGGCTTTGGTGGCCCTTTCCACCGTGGTGAAGGGGCTTCCCTTGGCCTACAACAAGGACCTCCAGGAGGACAAGGAGCCCCTTTTGGACGCCCTGGCCACCTACCGGGATAGCCTCAAGCTCCTCACCGCCCTTCTCCCCGGGCTCAGGTGGCGCCGGGAACGCATGTGGCAAGCGGCGGAGGAGGGCTATGCCCTGGCCACGGAGCTGGCCGACTACCTGGCGGAGAAGGGGCTTCCCTTCCGGGAAGCCCACCATGTGGTGGGGAGGCTGGTGCGGAGGCTTGTGGAGGAGGGAAGGCCCCTGAAGAGCCTCACCCTGGAGGAGCTAAGGGCCCACCACCCTCTTTTCGCCGAGGACGCCCTGCCCCTTTTGCAGTTGGAGACGGCCATCCACCGGCGCAAGTCCTATGGGGGCACGGCCCCCATGGCGGTGCGGGAAAGGATTCTGGAGGCAAAAAGGGAGGTGGGCCTTGCTTGAAACCCGGCTGGAACTCCCCACGGTTTCCCTGCCCGAGGTGCAAAAAGGCAGGGCGGTGGAGCTCAGGAAGGCCCGGCTTGCCGACGTGGAGGCCATCTACTGGCTCATCCGTTACTGGGCGGAGAAGGGCCTGATGCTGGTCCGTAGCCACAGCCACCTCTACGAGAACATCCGGGACTTCCAGGTCCTCGAGGACGAGGACGGCCACATCGTGGGCACCGTGGCCCTGCATGTGCTGTGGCGGGATCTGGCGGAGATCCGGGGCCTGGCGGTGCACCCCTTGCGGCAGGGGGAGGGCCTGGGCCGCTGGCTGGTCCTGGGGGCGGAGCGGGAGGCCAGGGACCTGGGCCTGCCCCAGGTCTTCGCCTGGACGCTTCAGGTGAACTTCTTCCGCTCCTTGGGCTACCAGGTCACCACCCGGGAGGCTTTGCCCCCCAAGGTGTGGAGCGAGTGCAACGCCTGCCCCTTCTATGAGAACTGCCGGGAGATCGCGGTCATCAAGCGCCTTTCCCCTGGGGCCTTTGGGGGCTAGAATGGGTGGGATGGGCACCTTGACCCGCCACCCGGAGGAGGCCATGGCCTGGGCCCGCCATGAGCCCATGGGAGGACGACAAGCCCTCCTAGGGGGAGGTCCCGGGCCTGCCCGGGGTCTGGGCCACGGGAAGGGGCCTGGGGGAGGGCGAGGCCCCTCTGTCCCTGGGCGAGGTGCGCAGGGATGTGCCGCGTGGCCAAGGGGCTTAGGCCGGTTGGTGGCGAGGCTAAAGGCCCTGGGGTCCGGTGCGCCTGGTCCGGCCTAACCCTGGTCGGGGCGGGATGGGCGTGGGCCTTTGGGGGCGCATCCTAGGGTGGGCATAGAGGAGGAGGAATGGCTGGCGTGAAGGAACGCGCGGTTTTGGTCCTGGAGGACGGCACCGTCTATCACGGCTA
>NZ_CALLUR010000111.1:0-10576 GCF_938010445.1 uncultured Thermus sp. | reverse complement strand
GCAAAGCCCGCAAGGCCCTTACCTCCCCGGCTCCAGTGTAGAAGGGGCCCTACGCACCGTGTGGCTTTTCCACACCCTGTTGCACCGGGGCGAGGAGGTGGTCTTCCAAGAGGGCCGGTGGCAGTTTAGAAAGGCCCGGGGCGAACCCAAGGTGGTACCCCCAAAGTTTAAACTCAAATCCAAGGAAGAACTCCAACTCAATCAACACCTTGAGGCGGCGGTACTAGGCTACCTAAAACCCGGGAAGGGGGGGCGTCCGGAACCCAACCTTTACGCCGACCCCTTCCGCGCCGTACGCCTCACGGACCCCAACCCCGGGGGAGGTTTTCTAAACCGCATTGGCATCTCCCACCCCAAGGGCACGATGAGGGGAACCGTGCTCCTGGCGGAGACCTTCCGCATGGGAAGCAAGTTCCACTTCCTCTTTCGCTACCAGCCTGGGCTTGCCCAACACCAGGGCGTGGCCCAACCCATACCCCCAGCAAAGCTGGTCCAGGCCTTGCGGGCATACTACTCCCTCGTGGCCGAGTGGGAAAGGCGCATTGCTGAGGATCACCAGCTGGTCAAGGCCTTGGAGGTGTACCACCGCTTGGAGGAGCGCCTTAAGGACCGGGACGTCTTCCCAATCCGCCTGGGGTTTGGCTCGGGACGGCTGGCCATATGCCTAACGCTCCCATTGCCGGAGGAGCATCCCGAGGGCCCAGAACCCACAACCCGCAAGACGGCGGGAAGCCTCGAGCCCAGGGATGGCTACCCCTTAGGATGGGCCGTCGGGCGCCTGCTTTCCCTCTGACAACCGGGTAACCCCCCACCATCTTCCCCAAAGCCAACCGAGCCAAAAAGAAGAGGCCCTGCTGGGCCCCTGCCCCGTTTAGCGTCCGCAGGCTACCCTACGGCGAAGCCTGTCATGGAACCCTTTGCCAGGCGAAGGGTCTTTGGCCTGGCTTGAACACGTCGCAAGGGTGAAAAGCAGAAAACCCGGGGTCAAACCCCGGGCTTTTTCCCTTCCCATGGTGGTGGGCGGCGTAGGACTTGAACCTACGACCTCTCGCGTGTGAGGCGAGCGCTCTTCCGCTGAGCTAGCCGCCCCTAAGCCTTTTGCAGGGTAGCACGGGGCCAGGAGGCCTGTCAAGCAAGGCGCCTGACCCTCCTCTGACAAAGAGGGGGCTAGACTGAAGGCATGGCCACGGTCCTTCTGGTGGAGGACGAGCCCGCGGTGCGGCTAGGGGTGAGGCTGGCCCTGGAGAAAGCCGGGCACCGGGTGCTGGAGGCCACCACCGTGGGGGAGGCCTGGCGGCTTCTGGAGGAGGCGGAAGCCGTGGTCCTAGACTGGATGCTTCCCGACGAGCCCGGGACAAAGCTTTTGGATCGGATGCGCCAAGGCCCCTTCCCCGAACTGCCCGTTCTGATGCTCACCGCCCGGGCCGAGGTGCGGGACCGGGTGGAAGGGCTTTCCCGCGGAGCCGACGACTACCTGGTGAAGCCCTTCGCCACAGAAGAGCTTCTGGCCCGCCTCGAGGCCCTCTTACGGCGCGCGGGCAAGCGGAAGGTGCTCAAGCATGGGCCCTTGGTCCTGGACCTAGAGCGGAAAGAGGCCAGCCTCGAGGGCCAGCCCCTTCCCCTCACCCGGCGGGAGTTTGAACTTTTGGCCTTCCTGGCCCAGCGCCCAGGCCGGGTCTACTCCCGGGAGGAGCTCCTGGAAGCGGTATGGGGCCACGACTACCTGGGTACCCCCCGGACCGTGGACCAGCACGTGCTCCAGCTACGGGAAAAGCTGGGGGAGGACCCCAAGGCCCCCCGTTTCCTGGAGACCGTGCGGGGTATGGGGTACCGCTTCAAGACACCCACGAAGCCGACCGAGGGGGAAGGGTGAAGGAGCTTTTGACCGAGGCCTGGGAGGAAGCTTTGGAGGGGTTGGTTCTCCACCAGCAAAGGCAGGTCCTCTACCTGAACCCCAAGGCGGCGGAGCTTTTGCAGGTGAAACGGGAAAGGGTGGTGGGCCGCCCCCTCCTCTTGGCCCTCCGGGACCACCGCCTCGAGGCCTTGGCCCTCCACGGAGGGGAGCGCACCCTCCAGGTGCGGGGCCGCACCCTGAGGGCCAAGGCCCTGCCGGGCCGGCTCTACCTCCTGGACGAGACCGAGCTCCATGAGCGCCTTGTGGCCCTAGAGGAAGCCACCCAGGCCCTGGCCCACGAGCTCCGCACCCCTTTGGCGGGGATGGGGCCCCTCCTGGAGGTCCTTACCCCCAAAACCCGGGAGGAGAAGGAGGTGCTGGACCTCCTCAAGGCCGAGGTGGCCCGCCTTTCTCGGCTGGTGCGGGACCTCTCCCTAACCCAACCCGGCCCCAAGCGCACCTTTGTCCTGCAAGAGCTCTGGCCCCGCCTGCAGAAACTTTTCCGGGAAAGGCTTGAGGGAAGGCAACTGGAGGTTCACCTACCCCATACCGTCCACACGGATCCCGAGGCCCTCTTCCAAATCCTCCTGAACCTCTTGGACAACGCCCTCAAGTACGGCCGGGATCCCATCCGCCTCCTCTCCCGGGAGGCGGCAGGAGGTTTGCGGGTGGAAGTCCGGGACCAGGGGCCCGAGCTCCCCGATTACGAGGCCCTCTTCCTCCCCCGTCACCGGGGGTTCCAAGGGGGGGCGGGCCAAGGCTTAGGGCTTTACCTGGTGCGGCGGATCGCCCAGGGCCTAGGCGGGGAAGCTTACGCCCATAGGGAGGGGGAGGAAAACGTCTTTGGCGTGGCTCTTCCTCTACACTAGGGAAAGGAGGCAGCATGCGGGAAGTATTGGACAAGACGCTAAACGAGCTCCTGGAAGAAACCCTAAGGATGCTCTCCCTGGTGCGGGAGATGACCCAGGAGGCCACGGAGGCCCTGGTGGAGGGCAACCGGGCCAAGGCGGAGGAGGTCATTGTCAAGGACCGGGAAGTGGATGCCCTGGAGCTGAAGATTGAGAACCAGGCCATCACCCTCATCGCCCGCCACCAGCCGGTGGCCTCGGACCTGCGCCTCATCTTCACGGTGATCAAGGCCCTCACCGACCTGGAGCGGGCCGGGGACTACGCCATGCACGTGGCCGAAGATGCCCTCCTTCTGTCCCAGGATCCACCGCTTAAGCGGTACGTGATCCTCCAGGAAATGGCCAAACGCCTTCTGGAGATGATGGACACCCTGGGCAAGGCGGTGGCGGAAAAGGACCCCGCCCTCGCCCGCCAGGTCCTGGCCATGGACGACCAGGTGGACAGCCTCTACGAGGAGGTCACCCGGGAACTCATCACCTACATGCTGGAAGACCCCCGCACCCTCACCAAGGCCCTGACCCTCATGCGGGTGGCCCGCAGCTACGAGCGCCTAGGGGACCATCTGGAAAACGTGGCGGAAAGGGTCATCTACTGGCTTACGGGCGAGGTCTACAGGTCCCCCGAGGACGTCTACTGATAGGCCGCCAAGGGGTGGGGGCCTACTCGGCCTCCACCTCCTCCACCCCTTGGCGGCGGCCCGCCTTCCACTCCAACCCTGCCCAGATGAGGTCCAGGAGGTCCCCATCCAGGACGTTCTGGGGGTCAAAGCGCATGAGGCCCGTGCGGTGGTCCTTCACGTACTGCTTGTCCAGCACGTAGCTGCGGATCTGGCTTCCCCACTCAATGGGCCGCACCTCACCCCGGAGCTTGCGGAGCTCCTCCTGCTTTTTCTTCCACTCCAGCTCAAACAGGCGGGAGCGGAGCACCTTCATGGCCAGCTCCTTGTTCTTGATCTGGCTCCGGGTGGCCTGGCTGGTGACGGTGATCCCCGTGGGCAGGTGAACGATGCGCACCGCGCTATCGGTGGTGTTCACCCCCTGGCCCCCGTGCCCTTGGGAGCGGAACACGTCAATGCGCAGGTCCTCAGGCCGGATCACCACCTCCACGGTGTCGTCCACCTCGGGCATCACCTCCACCCCCGCGAAGGAGGTGTGGCGGCGCCCCGAGGCGTCAAAGGGGGAGGGGCGCACCAGGCGGTGGACTCCGGCCTCTGGGGAAAGGAGGCCATAGGCGTTCTCCCCCCGCACGATGAGCTGGGCGTAGTCAATGCCGGCCTCCGCCCCTGGGGTCAGGTCCACCAGCTCCACCTGGAAACCCTGGCGCTCGGCGAAGCGGGTATACATCCTTAAGAGCATCTCCGCCCAGTCGCAGGCCTCCGTGCCCCCTGCCCCGGGCTGGATGGTGAGGATGGCGTTCTTCTCCGCATGGGGGAAGGAGAGGAGGGTTTCGTGGTAAAGGTCCTCCAGCTTCCTGGCCGCCTCCTCCAGCTCGGGCCTCAAGGCCTCCCGCTCCTCCGCGGGGAACTCCTGCCAGAGCTCAAGAAGGCCCTCCAGATCGCTCTTTAGGGAACGGAAGGTGTCCACCGTGCGCCGTAAGCGCGCGGCCTCCTGGCTTATCCGCCGGGCTTCCTCCGGGTTCTGCCAGAGGGCCGGGTCCTCGAGGCGCCCTTCCAACTCCTTTAGACGGGCTTCCTTACCGGGGATGTCAAAGATACCCCCGGAGGTTTTCCAGGCGCAGGGCGAGAAGATCCAGGTCCATACCTTCCCCAGTATAGGGGACTCAGCAGGGAATCACAAGGACCCTTTACATTACCGCGCGCATATTTTATGCTAACCAAAAGGAGGTGAACCGTGGATCTTAAGCGGCTGGCGCAGGAACTCCGTACCCGCTTCCCCCAGGGCTTGGACGGGGAACGGGAGGGCCTGGTGCGCGCTCTGGAGGAAAAAGGCGCCTCCGCCAGCGAGGCCAAGAGGCTGGCCGAGGCCCTGGAGGCCCAAGGCTACGCCCACTACCTTCCCGGGGAAAAAGCCCGGTGGGTCTTCCTCTCCAAGCCCCTGGACCTCACCGCCCTCATGCGAACCCTGGACCAGGAGTACCGGGAGTTTGTGGGGGAAGGGGATGAGGAAGAGGAGGCCTTGGCCTTTCTCACCGCCAAGCTGGAAGGGGATCGGGCCGTGGCCCAGGAGGTTCTGGAGGCCCTACGCCTGGCGGGCTACGTGGAAAAAGGGTACAGCCCCGAGCTGGAGCGGGAGCGCCTCTTCTTCCGCTTCCCTGAAGCCTTGCGCCCCTTTTCCTAAGGCCTTCTCCTAGGACCCCCTAGTCCGCCGCCAGGGCCAAGGGCACCTCCGCCAGGTTCACCCTGGCCCCTAAGGCGCTTAGCCGTTCCTCCAGGTGCTCGTAGCCCCGCTCCAGGAAGTACACCCCCTCGATCTCGGAAACCCCTTCCGCCGCCAGGGCGGCCACCACCAGCCCGCCCCCGGCGCGGATATCCAAGGCCTTCACCTGGGCCCCGTGCAACCGCTTCCCGTTCACCAAGAGGGTGCGGTCCCGAAGGTAAAGCTCGGCCCCCATCCGGGCCAGCTCCCCCACGTGGGTGAAGCGATCCGGGTAGACCCGGTCCATGATGGTGCTCTGCCCGGGCACCGTGGCCAGGTAAGCGGTGACGACGGGCTGCAGGTCCGTGGGAAAGCCCGGGTACTCCCGGGCCTCCACGGCGAAGGGCTCGGGGTGGGAAGTGGCCTTTAGCCTTACCCAATCCCGGCCCACCTCCACCTTATGCCCGGCCTGTTGCAGCTTGTCCAAAAGGGCATCCAGGTGGTCGGGGCGGGCCTCAAAGAGGGTGATGGACCCCCGGGTGGCCGCCGCTGCCAGGAGGTAGGTGCCGGCCTCGATCCGGTCGGGGATGATGCGGTAGGTGCCTCCGCCCAGCCGCCGGGCACCCCGGATGTGCAGGATGGGGCTACCCAGGCCCTGGACCTCCACCCCCAGCATCTGCAAGAAATGCCCCAGGTCCTCCACCTCGGGTTCCACCGCCGCCTGGACCAAGGTGGCCTCGCCCCCCAAGGCCACGGCCAGCATGGCCTGCTCCGTACCTCCCACCGTGGGCAGGTCAAAGACCACCCGCCCCCTTAGGGGCCGGGTCCTACGGGCGTGGAAGGTGTTTTCCTCCTCCACCACCTCCGCCCCCAAGGCCCTTAGGGCCTTCACGTGCTGGTCCACGGGCCGGGCCCCGAAGGCACACCCTCCCGGCAGGGAGATCCGCCCCTCCCCCACCCGGGCGAGGAGGGCCCCCCAGACGATGAAGCTGGCCCGCATCTGGCCCACCAGCTCATAGGGGGCATGGGTGCTCTGGATCTCGGGGGTGTGCAGGTGCAGGGTGCGCCCTTCCCACTGGTAACGGGTGCCCAGGTGGGCTAAGAGCTCCAGCATCACCTCCACGTCCCTGAGCCTCGGCACCTCCAGAAGGGTGATGGGCTCGGGGGTGAGGAGGCTGGCTGCCAGGATGGGCAAAGCGGCATTTTTGGCTGGATAAATGCGCAACTCGCCGGAAAGGGGCTGGCCTCCCTCAATCCGCAAGATCCTGCTGCCCCGCCGCGAGTCCTTGAGCATCATACACACCTTACTCAAGGTGAGGATAAAAGGGCTGGTCCACATTGTCAAGGGCCTGCGCTCTTTGCTACACTCTTGCAAGGGAAGGTATGCCCAAGAAGGAAAAAAAGCGGCTGCAGGTGGTCATCTCCGAGGAGCAGGACGCCCTCCTCACCCGGGCGGCCTACGCCCTTTCCAGCCCGGAGAGGCTGGTTTCCAAGTCGGAGGTGGTGCGCCTGGCCATCGCCAAGATCGTGCAGGAACTCGAGGGCAACAAAGAGGAGCTGGCCGAGCTCCTCAAACAACTGGAGCCCGAGGAATAAAATGACGGGCATGGTCCTGGGCGGAAGGTACCGCCTCGAGGCCTCCTTGGGTTCCGGGGGGATGGCCGAGGTGTGGCGGGCGGTGGACGAGCGCTTGGGGCGCAAGGTGGCGGTGAAGCTCCTCCATCCCCGGGCCCTGCCCCCCGAGAGGGAGCGGTTCCTCCTGGAAGTGCGGGCCCTTTCCCGCCTCTTCCATCCGGGCATCGTCCAGGTGTTGGACCTAGGGGAGGTGGAGGGGCGCCCCTACTTCGTGATGGAACTGGTGGAAGGGGGCACCTTTGACCGCCTGGGCCCCTTTGAGGAGGGTCCGGAAGGGGAGCGCATCCTGGAAGCCGCCATCCAGGTGATGGAGGCCCTGGCCCACCTCCACGCCCAAGGCATCCTCCACCGGGACCTCACCCCCAAGAACATCCTCCTCACCAAGGAAGGCTACCCCAAGGTGATGGACTTCGGCCTGGCCTACCTCCTGCAGGAAAGCCGCCACCTCACCCGCACCGGCTACACCCTGGGCACCCCCACCTACATGGCCCCCGAGCAGGCCAAGGGCCTGCCCCTTACCCCCAGGGCCGATCTCTACAGCCTGGGGGCGGTCCTTTACCGCACCCTCACCGGCAAGCCCCCCTTTGAAGGGGAGAACGACCAGGCCATCTTGTTCCAGCACGTCTACGAGCCCCCCAAGCCCCCCCAGACCCTGAACCCCACCATCCCCCCGGGGGTGGCCGAGGCGGTGCTCTCCCTTCTGGCCAAGCACCCGGAGGAAAGGCCCTCCCACCCCAGCCTCTTCCAAAGCCCCTTGCAGGAGTTCCAGGCCCTCCGCCTTTCCACTCCGCGGGCCGGGTCCAGCCGCTCGGGCCACTACCCCCTGGCCCCCGACCCCCGCAGGCTTTCCCTCAAGGGCAAGGTGGACCTGGGCGGGGAGGCCGCCTGGCCCGGGGAGATGGTCCAGGCCCACGGCCGGGTCTACCTGGGGGCGGGGCGGGGCCTGGTGGAGGTGGACCTCCTTTCGGGAACGGTGCGCCGGGAACCCCTTCCCGAAGAGGTCACCGCTCCCCCCGTGGTCCGGGGTGGGGTGTACGTGGCCGCCTGGGACGGCCGGGTGCGCCGTTTCCGAGGCCAGGCCTTGGAGTGGAGCGCGGAAACCGGGGCGGAGATCACCGCCGCCCCCCTGGTCCTGGGGGAGCGGGTCTTCGTGGCCAGCCGGGATGGAAGCCTATACGCCTTTGCGGGGGACCGCCTCCTCTACCGCTTCCAGGCGGGGGGGCACCTTTCCGCCAGCCCCACCTTCCACCGGGGCCTCCTTTTCCTGGCCTCGGAGGACGGGTTCCTCTACGCCCTGGACCCGGACTCGGGAGCGCTACGCTACAAGGTGAAAACCGGTCCCGTGCACGCCCCCGTGGCCGCCTACCGAGGGGTGCTTTTCATCCCCACCTGGGAGGGGGAGGTTTACGCCTTTGACCCCTTGACCCGGGAAACCCTCTGGAACACCGCCGTGGAGGATGAGATCTGGGGCGGGCTGGCCCTGGACGAGGAACGGGTGTACGTGGCCGCCTGGGACGGGATCCTAAGGGCCCTGGACCAGGCCACGGGGGAGGAGGTGTGGAGCCTCGAGGTGGGAAAGGTAACCGCAGGCCTTTCCTATGCTGCCGGCCACGTCTATGTGGCCACGGAGGAGGGGCGTTTCTTGGCCGTGGACCAAAGGGGGCAGGTGGTCTTTGAGGCCACGGGCCTAGGGGCGGTCCAGGTACCTCCTTTGCCCTTGGCCCAGGAGGTGTTGGTGGCCAACCTGGCGGGGAAGCTCTTCCGCTTTGGCGTAGGATAGGGGCATGGAAGCGGTCAGCACCGATAAAGCCCCCCAAGCCATCGGCCCTTACTCCCAAGCGGTGCGGGCGGGTGGGCTGGTCTTCGTCTCCGGCCAGATCCCCCTAAGGCCCGACGGCACCTTGGTGGAGGGGGATATCCGCGCCCAGACGGAACAGGTGATGGAAAACCTCAAGGCCATCCTCGAGGCGGCGGGCTCCTCCCTCTCCCGGGTGGTACAGACCACCTGCTTCCTTTCGCACATGGAGGACTTTCCCCTCTTCAACGAGGTCTACGCCCGCTATTTCTCTCCCCCCTACCCCGCCCGGGCCACGGTGGCGGTGAAGGCCCTGCCCAAGGGGGTCCGGGTGGAGGTGGCCTGCCTTGCCCTGGCGGATTAAGGCACCGGGGCAAAAAAGCGTACAATAGCGTCATGACGGTCCAGGAAGGCCATGTGGAAGAGCTTCTCCATCGCTTCCACCAAGGGGATGTGCGGGCCTTGGCCCGGGCCCTCACCCTGGTGGAAGCGGGGCACCCTTGGGGCCAGGAGCTCCTTAAGCGCCTGCGGGGCCAGGCCCGGGCCAAGGTGGTGGGCGTCACGGGAAGCCCTGGGGCCGGCAAGAGCACCCTCACCGACCGCCTGATCCTGGAAGCCCGGAAGCGGGGGGAGCGGGTGGGGGTTTTGGCCGTGGACCCCTCCAGCCCCTTCACCGGGGGGGCCATCCTGGGGGACCGCATCCGCATGATGCGCCACCACCAGGACCCTGGGGTCTACATCCGCTCCCTGGCCTCGAGGGGAGCCCTGGGGGGCCTGGCGGGGGCCACCGTGGCCGCCTTGGCCCTCCTGGAGGCCTTCGGCTTTGACCGCATCTTCGTGGAAACCGTGGGGGTGGGCCAAAGCGAGGTGGACATCGCCCGGGTGGCGGATACCACCTTGCTGGTCCTCACCCCGGCGGCGGGGGATGCGGTGCAGGCCTTCAAGGCCGGGGTGATGGAGATCGCCGACCTCTTCGCCGTGAACAAGTTTGACCTACCCGGGGGGGAGAGGATCATCCAGGAGCTGAAAAGCGCCTTGGAGCTAGCCCCACCCCGCCCCGGGGGCTGGCGCCCCCCCATCTACCCCACGGTGGCGGCCACGGGGGAAGGGGTGGAAGCCCTTTTTGAGGGCTTGGAAGCCCATTATCAGCACCTCCTGGCCCACGGGCTCCTCGAGGCCCACCGTCTGGAGCGGGCCCGGTTTGAGGTGGAAAGCGTCATCCAGGAGTGGGGGCGGAAGAGGACCCAAGGCGCAGAGGACCTGGTAGCCAGGGTGGCCCGGGGGGAGCTTTCCCCGGAAGAGGCCGCCTGGGCCCTCCTGGACCCCAAGGCCCACCCCTAGGCCTCGGGCCCCGGGGAGGAATCCAGCCGGGAGGGGCGCCAACGGGCCAGGGCCTTGCGCAGCATCTCCCGCTCGTTGGGATAAGAAAGCCGTTCCAGAGCTTGGGAAACCGGTAGGAAGAAGGCCGCCTCCACCTCGGAAAGCTGAGGCTTGGGCTCGCCTCCCCGGTAGGCCATGAGAAAATAGTGCACCTCCTTGCTCACCGTAACCGGTTCTCCCCCGTTCCTCACGGTGAAGTAGTAGCGCACCTTACCCAAAGGGGAAAGCACCGCCGCCTCCACCCCGGTCTCCTCCCGCACCTCCCGCACCGCCGTTTCCGGGTAGCGCTCCCCGGGCTCCACCTGGCCCTTGGGCAGGGTCACCACCCGTCCCCCCTTCAGGGACACCACCAACACCTCCGGCCCCCTCCCCCGCAGGACCACGCCCCCGGCGGACACCACCCGTTTCCTGGCCACCCGGACCTGTCGCTTCCTTCGCACTCCTCCTCCCGGCAACAAAAAAGGGCGCCCGAAGGCGCCCCCAAAGGACCTAAAAAAGGGGAGAGCAGGGCCTTGGTTGCTCCTTAGAAAGGAGGTGATCCAGCCGCACCTTCCGGTACAGCTACCTTGTTACGACTTCGCCCCAGTCACGAGCCCTACCCTCGGCGCCTGCCCTAAGGCTCCCGGCGACTTCGGGTAGAACCCGCTC
>NZ_CALLUR010000110.1:0-10882 GCF_938010445.1 uncultured Thermus sp. | reverse complement strand
AGGCCCAGGGACCAGAAGGACGCCTCGAGGCCCTCCATCCCTTGGCATTATGCCTCGCCCCCAGGGTTGACACCCTCGGGTATATTCTGGATACGATTTATATATGCCCCCCCTTGCCCTCCTTATGGCATCCGCGCTGGCCCTGGGCCTCGCCCTAGCCCAGGAGGTGGTGGTCCAGACCCCCTTGGGCCCCGCCCAAGGCCAGGTGGGGAAGGTTTCTCCTCACCTTCCGCGTACCCGGCTTTGAGGGCCTGGGGGCTTTCCACGGCCTGGAACTGGCCCCCCTCTTTGGAAACCTGGAGGAGATGCCCTTTCTGCCCCTTTTCCTCAGCGCCGAGGCCCGGGACAAGGCGGAGGTTTTGGGGAAGCGCATGCGCCGCTACTGGGCCAGCTTCGCCCGGGAAGGGGAGCCTCGAGGCTGGCCCCGCTGGCCCCAGTATGGGGAAGGGTACCTCCTACGGCTGGACGAGCCCATAGGCCTCCTCCCCGATCCTTACGGGGAGCGGTGTGGCCTCCTCGAGGCCTTAGGGCTACTATAGGCCCATGAAGCCCCGCGCCACCTGCCCCCTGGACTGCCCGGATGCCTGTAGCCTCCTCCTCACCCTGGAAGGGGGCCGCCTCGCCCGGGTGGAAGGCGACCCCCGCCACCCCATCACCCAGGGCTTTGCCTGCGCCAAAACCTACCGCTACCCCGAAAGGGTACAGGAGCGCCTCCTCTACCCCTTGCGCCGGGTGGGCAGGAAGGGGGAAGGCCGCTTTGCCCGGGTCTCCTGGGAAGAGGCCCTAGAGGAGATTGCCGAAAGGCTGAGGCTCATCCTGGACGCCTACGGGGGCGAGGCCGTTCTTCCCTACCACTACGCGGGCACCATGGGGCTCATAGAAAACCAGCACCCCTTGGCCTTTTTCCGGGCCATCGGGGCCAGCGAGCTAGAGGAAACCATCTGCTCGGCCGCGGGAAGCGCCGCCTGGGAGATGACCTACGGGCCTAAGCTGGGCCCAGACCCTGAGGAGGTGCCCAACGCCCGCTACATCCTCCTATGGGGCATCAACAGCCTCACCACCCACAGCCACCTCACTCCCTTCCTCAAGGAGGCGCGAAGGCAAGGGGCCAAGGTGGTGCACCTAGACCCCTACGAAAACCACACCAGCCGCTTCGCCCATGAGCACCTCAAGCTCCGCCCCGGCACCGACGCCGCCTTGGCCTACGCCCTGGCCCACGTGCTCTTCCGGGAAGGGTTGGTGGACTGGGAGTACCTAAGGGAGGCCGCCACCGGGGTGGAGGACTTCCAAAGGGAGGCCGAGGCTTGGCCTCCAGACAGGGCCGAGGCCCTTACCGGGGTGCCCAAGGAGACGGTAGAGCGCCTGGCCCGGGAGATGGGGGAGGCCAAACGGGTTTTCCTAAGGGTGGGCTACGGCATGACCCGGCACCCCGGAGGGGGGAATGCCCTAAGGGCCGTCATCCTCCTCCCCGCCCTCCTGGGGGCCTGGCGCTACCCGGGGTGCGGGGCGTTGCTTTCCACCAGCGGGGCCTTTGCCCTCAACAAACGCTTCCTTGGGGGCAGGCACCTTCTGGAAGGAGATCGCCCCCACAAGGGCTACTTCCGCCCCAACCCCAGGGTGCGCCGGATCAACATGAACCAGCTGGCCAGCGCCTTAACCCGGCTTACGCCCCCCATCCGGGCCCTTTTTGTCTTTAACTCCAATCCCCTGGTGGTGGCCCCCAACACGGCAGGGGTTAAGGAGGGCCTCCTGCGGGAGGACCTTTTCACGGTGGTGCTGGAGCAGGTCCAGACGGAAACCGCCCTTTACGCGGACTACCTCCTGCCCGCCACCTTCTTCTACGAGCACCCCGACCTCTACACCAGCTACGGCCACTACTACCTCTCCTGGAACGAGCCCTTGGCCGAGCCTCTGGGGGAGGCCCGGCCCAACACCTGGGTCTTCCGGGAACTTGCCCAGCGGCTTGGCCTCGAGGAACCCACCCTCTACTGGACGGCGGAGGAGGTGGCCAGAAGCCTCCTGGCCACGGACCACCCTTACCTGGAGGGCCTCACCCTGGAAAGGCTAAGGGCGGAAGGCTTCGTGAAGCTTAAGGTTCCCAGGCCTTTCCTCCCCTTCCAGAAGGGCCCCGTGCGCTTTAGCCCACCCCCTGAGGTCATCCCCACGGAGGCCCTTCCCGGCTACCCCCTAATCCTCCTCACCCCTCCGGCCCACCGCTTCCTCAACACCACCTATGGGAATCTCCGGGCCCTGATGGAGGCGGAAGGCGGCGAGCCCAGGCTCCTCATCCACCCGCAGGACGCCAGGGAACGGGGGATCACCGACGGTATGCTGGTCTACATCCACTCCCCCCAAGGGAGGGTGGTGCGCAAGGCCCAGGTGACGGAGGCCCCCATGCCGGGCACGGTGGTCCTCGAGGGCACCTGGTGGGAGAAGTGGGCCCCGGATGGCAAGGGCATCAACCACCTCACCGCGGAAACCCTCACCGACTTAGGGGGCGGCAGCACCTTCCACTCCACCCCGGTGGAGGTGGAGCCCCTCCGCCTGGCCTGATTGCCACTTGGGCTACAGTTTTGCTACCCTGGTTGGGTGCAGGTACCTAAGCCCCTTAAGCACGCCGTGGCCCTGGCCGCCTGGTCCCATAAGGGCCTCCTCCTGGTGAAGCGCCCCGAGGAGGACCCCGAGTTCGGCGGGGCCTGGGGCCTGCCAGCGGTGAGCCTAAAGGAGGGGGAAAGCGTGGAAGAAGGGGCCTTGAGGGTGGGCTGGGAAAAGCTGGGCTCCCCCGTGGAGGTTCTCCAGCCCGTGGCCTTCGGGGTGGAGGAGCGGAGGGCCTACACCCTAAGGCTTTGGGTGGTGGAGGCCAGGCTCCTCACCGAGCCCCTCCTGCCCGAGCCCCAGCCCGGGAAGACCTACTACCGGGCCTACCGTTTCGGCACCCCTCAAGACCTTAAGGAGGCCGCCCAAGAAGGCTCCTTGTGTAGCCGCCTCTACCTGGCGGTGAAAGGCCTTTGCCCATAAGCCATGGAAACCCTGCTTCTGGTCAACCTTTTCCACGAGCTGGCCCTAAAAGGGGGCAACCGCCCCCATTTCCTCAAGAAGGCCAAGGCCCATGTGAAGGAGGCCCTAAAGGGCACGGGGGCCCGGCTGGAGGCGGCGTGGCCCATGGCCCTTCTCTTTCACCTGCCCGAGGAAGCCTGGCCCGAGGCTAAGGAACGCCTACAGGACACCCTGGGGGTGGAAGGCTTCGCCCGGGTCCTGCGCACGCCTCCGGACCTGAAGGCCCTCGAGGCCGCCTTGGAAAGGGTTTTGGAAGGAGAGCGCTTTTTAAGCTTCCGCATCACCGCCAAGCGCTCCGACAAAACCTTCCCCCTCACCTCCCCGGAGATGGAGCGCCTCCTGGGCGCCTTCGTGAAGGAGAAGACGGGGGCCAAGGTGCAGCTAAAGGGGGCGGAACGGGAGTTGGTGGTGCGCGTCCTGCCCCATGCCGCCCTTCTGGAGGTGGAGCGCCACCCGGGGCCCGGGGGGCTTCCCCCTGGAGTCTCGGGAAAGGTGGTGGCCTTGCTCTCTGGGGGGATTGACTCCCCGGTGGCCGCCTACCGCCTCATGCGCCGGGGGGCCGAGGTGGTCCTGGTGCACTTCCACCCTTTTCCTCTCCTCTCCGGGCAAAGCCGGGAAAAGGCCAAGGCCATCGCCGAGCGCCTGGCCCGCTTCCAGCACCGCATCCGCCTGCACCTGGTTCCCTTTAGCGAGGTGCAAAGGGAGATCATCGTCAAGGCCCCCAAGGCCTACCGGGTGGTCCTCTACCGCCGCTACATGCTCCGCATCGCCGAGGCCATCGCCCAAGAGGAAGGAGCCTTGGCCCTTTGCACGGGGGACAGCCTAGGCCAGGTGGCCTCACAAACCCTGGAGAATCTCTATGTTGTAAACCAGGCCGCCACCCTTCCCGTATTCCGCCCCTTGATCGGTTTTGACAAGGTGGAGATCAAGGCCGAGGCGGAGCGCATCGGCACCTACCCCATCTCCATCCTCCCCGACGAGGAGTGCTGCACCCTTTTCGCCCCCAAGCACCCCGTGACCCGGGCCCAGCTTTCCGTGGTCCTCGAGGCGGAACGCCACCTAGATACCGAGGCCCTCATGGCCTTGGCCCTGGAGGGCCGGGAGGTGGTGCGCTACACCTGGCCAGGGCAAAAACCCCTACCGGAGGCCCAAGAGGAGGCCCCTATAATGGGGCATGGACCTCTTGACGGCTAAAGCCCTTCTGGAAAGGGGCGAAACCACCCCTCTGGCCCTTTTGGAAGAGGCCCTGGAAAGGGCCCGGGCCTTCCAGGACCGCAACGCCCTAGCCTACCTGGACGCGGAAGGGGCCAAGGAGGAAGCCCAGCGGCTTACCGAGGAGCTGAGGGGGGGAAAAGTCCGGGGACCCTTGCACGGCATCCCCCTCACGGTGAAGGACCTCTTCCCGGTAAAGGGCATGCCCACCCATGCCGGAACCCGGGCCCCCCTGCCCCCCCTGCCCGAGGAGGCCCAGGCGGTGAGGCGCCTGCGGGAGGCCGGGGCTCTCCTCTTCGCCAAGACCAACATGCACGAAATCGCCCTGGGTATCACCGGGGAAAACCCCTGGACTGGCCCCGTGCGCAACGCCGTAGACCCCAGCCGCCAAGCCGGGGGAAGCAGCAGCGGGAGCGCCGTGGCCGTGGCCCTGGGGATCGGCCTGGCCTCCTTGGGCTCGGACACCGGGGGGTCCATCCGCATCCCCGCTGCCTTCAACGGGGTGGTGGGCTTCAAGCCCTCCTACGGCCGGGTGAGCCTGGAAGGGGCCCTGCCCCTATCCCGCTCCACCGACCATGCGGGGCCCATCGCCAAAACGGTACGGGATGCCCACTTCCTCACGGAGATCCTGGCAGGGGAGAGCATTCCTTTAGAGGGCCCGCAAAACCCCACCTTCGGCGTGCCCCTGGACTTCCTGGAGGGCCGTCTGGGGGTGGGCGTGCGCCGGGCGTTCCAAAGCCTTTTGCAGGATCTGCCCTCCCTAAGGGCCGAGGTGAGGGAGGTGTCCCTACCCCTTCCCGGGGTCTATGAGGTCTACACCCGCCTGGTGCGCTACGAGGCCGCCCGCATCCACGAAAAGGCCTTAAAGGAACATCCGGAGGGTTTTTCGCCTCAGGTGCGGGAGGCCCTTTTGGCGGGGCTTTCCCTCACGGAGAAGGACTATCGGGATGCGGTGGCGGAAAGGGAGGCCTTGCGCCTGCAGTTGGTAAAGGCCCTGAGGGGGGTGGATGCCCTCCTCCTTCCCACCCAGCCCCTACCCGCCCCCCCCTTGGGCACGGAGGAGGTGGAGCTGGAGTCGGGGAGGAAGAGCCACCGGGAGGCCTTCATCACCCTCACCCTGCCCTTTAGCCTCCTGGGGGTGCCCACCCTCACCCTGCCCTTCGCCCGGGTGGAGGGGATGCCGGTGGGGCTTCAGGTGGTGGGCCCCTACGCCGAGGATGGCCGGGTGCTGGCCATCGGGGGCTGGCTCGAGGCCCGGCTAAAGTAGGGCATAGAGCAGGCCCAAGGTCAAAAGGGTTAGGGGCAGGCCCAAGCGGAGGTGCTCCCAAAGGCCAATCCTCACCCCCTCCCTCCCCGCGCCCTCGGCCACGATGAGGTTGGCCACGCTGGCCAAGAGGGTCAGGTTCCCCGCCAGGGTGCTCCCCCCTGCCAGAAGAAGCCAATCCCTGGGGTCTTGCACCAAGGGGGCCAGGAGCAACACCGCCGGCACATTGGAGACCAAAAGGGAAAGAAGGGCAGCGCCCAGAAGAAGCCCCAAAGGGGTAGCGGCCCAGGGCAGGAGGTGCTCCACCAAGCCCAGCCTCCGCACCCCCTCGGTGACCACAAAAAGGCCCGCAAACATCACCAAAAGCTCCCAGTCCACCCTTAGGAAGTACCGCTCCGAGCGAAGGCGGCGGGTAAAGAGGAGCAGCCCCGCCGCCGCCAGGGCTCCTTGGGCCATGGGGTAGCCCAGGAGAAAGGCCAGAAAAAGCCCCAAGGCCACCCCAAGCCCCTTGGTCAAAAGGGGGCGGTGCAACCGGTAGCGCAAGGGGGGCATGGGGGGAAGGGGTGCCAACGAGCGCACCTCCGGGTAGAGGAGGGCCAGCAGGGCCACCTGAAGAAAGAGGCCCAAGAGGGCCACGGGCCAAAGGGCGGAGACAAACCCCAGGTAGGGAATGCCGGAAAGGCTTGCCACCACGATGTTCTGGGGGTTTCCCGTGGGGGTCAGGAGGCTTCCCGTGTTCACCGCCGCCATGAGGGCGAGGAGGTAGGGAACGGGATGGAGCCCCAGGCCCCGGGTGAGGGAGAGGACCAAGGGGGTGAGGAGGAGGGCCATGGTGTCGTTGAGGAAAAGGGCGGAAAGGAGGCCGCTTCCGAAGGTGAGGAGAAGGAGGAGGGAAAAGGGCGTCCTAGCCCATCGCAAAAGCCCCTCCGCCGCCAAGCCGAAGAAGCCGGCATACCCCAGGTGGGCATTAAGCACCATGATGCCGAAGAGGAAGGTGAGGGTCTTGGCGTCCAGGGCCTCCCAGGCCTCCTCGAGGTCCAAGGTCCCCAGGAGCACCAAAAAGCTGGCCCCCACCAGGGCCACCCCCGCCCGGTTCATGCGGTACCCGGGAAGCCCCCCTAGGGCCAGGCCCAGGTAGGTGAGGAGAAGAACCAGGAGGCTAAGCCCTTCCCGTATCTCCTGGGAAAACGCCATAGAGCTTCTCCTCCAACCTAGCCCTTACCCGGGGCCACTCCTCCCGCAGGAGGCTATAGATGACGTCATCGCGGAAGCGGCCATCCGCCAAAAGGCGGTTTCGCCTTAAAATCCCCTCCCGCACCGCCCCCAAGGACTCTAAGGCCCCTTGGCTTCGCAGGTTCAAGGGGTCTACCTTGAACTCCACCCTTTCTGCAGAAAGCCCCTCAAAGGCATGGACCAGGAGAAGATACTTGGCCTCCTTGTTGGCTGGGCTACCCCAGAAGGGCTTAAAGATGAGGGTTCCAAGTTCAAGCTTGCGGTTTTTGGGATCGGGAGCGATAACCGAAATCCGCCCGGCCAGCTCCCCTCCCAAGAAGATCGCCCAGTTCACCCGGCCAGGCTCGGAAAGAAGGGCCTCGAGGTGGGCCTCTAGGTCCTTCGGCCCCTCCACCCGATGGCTCATGTAGCGGTAGACCTCGGGGTCAAACTGGGCCTGAAAGCTAGGGAGGTGGGCAAGGGACAAGGTCTCCAAACGCACGTACCGGCCCCTAAAAACTTCGGGGAAAACCCACATGCTACCCATTATGGGACCCGCCGGGCCCCATGCGCGGCAACCCACCTGGAACCGGGTTGGCCTTGGCAATCCGCGAGCTTGCTAAGGTTTACCTGGGAAAACGCATCCGGATCATTTGCCAAGGCCCGTAGTAGAATGGCAGCGAAAGGAGGCTAACCATGAAAAGAGCTCTGGTTTTGCTTTTCCTGTTTTTCTCTATAGCCCTAGCCCAAAACATCACCATCACCTATTGGCAGTACGAGTTCCGCAGCAAGGTGGAGGCCATCAACGAGCTCATCCGCCGGTTTGAGGCCCAAAATCCGGGCATCAAAGTGGTGCACCAAACCTTTCCCTACGACGCCTTCCAGCAAAAGGTGGCCGCTGCTATACCTGCGGGCCAAGGGCCGGACGTGGTGAACCTGTACTATGGCTGGGCCCCTACCTGGGTCAAGGCCGGGTATCTGGTGCCCCTGCCCGATGACTGGATCCAGCGCCTGGACCGAGACTTCGTGGCCATGGCCCAGGCCGCCAAAGTGGGCGGAAAACTTTATGGAGTACCCACCGCGGTACGGAGCCTGGCCCTTTTTTATAACAAGGACCTTTTCCGCCAGGCGGGGATTACCAACCCTCCCAAAACTTGGGAGGAGTTTATCGTTATAGGTCAAAAACTCACCGTAAAACAAGGTGGGCGCTTCGCTCAAATCGGCTACGGGATCGCCCCCGATGGGCAGGACCATCACCTGGTCCGGGAGGTCTTGGTGCGACAGTTCGGAGGCAAGCCCTACTCCGATGACGGAAAACGGGTCCTTTACCAAAACGAGGCTGGGCTTAAAGCCCTCAGCTTCTATACCGACTGGGTGCGCAAACACGAGATCGGGGTCCCCGGTTTCTTCCCCGGAAACAACGGCTACCGGGACGGGTTCATCGCAGGTAGGATCGCCATGATCGTGGACGGTTCTTTCGCCATCGGTACCATCCAACAAGGAGCCCGCTTCAACTTTGGGGTGGCGGAGTTGCCCTTGGAACGGGCAGGAGGGCGAAAGGCCAACTTCGGCTCCTTCTGGATGCACGGCCTCACCCCTTTGGCCACCGGGCCCAAGCGGGAAGCCGCCCTTAAGTTCCTGGCCTTCATCACCTCCGAGGAAACCCAGCGCTACTGGCTGGAGAAAGTGGGGGAACTCCCGGCCAGCAAAAACCTAATCCGGGACCCCAAGCTCTCCCTCCATCCCATCTATGGCCCCTTCGTGTTGAGCCTGGCCTACGCCAAGGCTACCCCCTTTGTGGACGAAGCTGCCCAGCGCAAGGTGATGGTGGACGCCATCAATCGGGTTCTGCTCCAAGGCATGGACCCCGCCCAGTCGCTTAGGATAGCCGCCGAGGAGGAGCAAAGGATACTGGACCAGTTCTGGAGGTAGGGTGCGGCTCACCCTGGCCCAGCGGGAAGCTCTTTGGGCCTTTGTCTTTCTGGCCGTTCCCCTAGCTTTTTTCCTCTACTTCCGTATCCTTCCTGCCTTCCAGGCCCTTTGGCTTTCCCTTTATGAGTGGCACGCCGACCCCGCACAAAGGCGCTTTGTGGGCCTCGAGCACTACGTCCGGCTCCTGGAAGACCCCCTTCTCCGCCGGGCCCTCTGGAATACCCTCCTCTACACCCTTCTGGGAGTTCCGGGCCAGATCGTCTTGGGCCTTATAATCGCCCTCCTCCTGCAAAGAACTCCTCTTGGTCGAGACCTGTTCCGGGCCATCTACTTTGCCCCGTATGTGACCCCAGCGGTGGCCGTAGCCTGGGTTTGGAGCTGGATGCTTTCCCCCCATTTTGGACTCGTCAACGAGCTTTTGGCCCTCTTGGGAATCTCCCCGCAGCCCTTTTTGCAAAGCCCGAGCCAAGCCCTGCCCACTGTGACCTGGGTGGTGGTCTGGCAGAACCTAGGCTTCCAGGTGGTCCTCTTTCTGGCAGGCCTGGAAAGCATTCCCCGGCAGTATTACGAGGCTGCCCGCATAGACGGAGCTGAAGGGTGGAAGCTGTTCCGCCACATCACCTGGCCCCTTCTGAACCCCGTCCTAGTGTTCTCCGTGGTCATTGGCACCATCGGTTACCTGCAGCTTTTCACCCAGGTGGTCAACCTGAACTTCACCGATCAAGGAGGCCCCCTTAACAGCACCCTGACCCTGGCCCTCTACATCTACCAGCTGGCCTTCCTGCGCTTCCAACTGGGATATGCCGCAGCGGTTACCGTCCTCCTTTTTGCCCTCATCCTCCTCATCACCCTGGTACAGCTCAGGCTCCTCACCCGGAGGGTGGAAGTATGAAGAGCCAAGCCAGGCTTACTAGCTTTCTGGTTCTTTTTCTCCTCCTCTTGGGCAGCGGGGTCATGGTCCTACCCTTTCTCTGGATGCTCCTTACTTCTTTCAAACCCTTCCCCGAGCTCTTCGCCCTTCGGTTCTTTCCCCAAGAACCCACCTTGGAAAACTACCGAGTAGTGCTCCGGGAAACGGGTTTTTTGCGTTGGTTTGGGAACAGCATCCTGGTAGCCTCCCTAACTACCCTTTCCGTGCTTTTCTTCGATAGTCTCGCCGGCTATACCCTGGCCCGACTCCGATTTCCAGGAAAAAATCTGATCTTTATCCTTATCCTCTCCACCCTCATGGTTCCCACAGAGATGCTGGTCATCCCTTGGTATGTGATGAGCGCGGAGAAGGGTTGGATCAACACCTACTGGGGGCTTCTCTTTCCCGGGCTCATCACCGCCTTTGGGGTCTTCCTTATGCGGCAGTTCTTCGCAACCCTACCCCAGGACCTCTTTGACGCCGGGCGAATGGATGGGCTCTCCGAGTTCGGGGTCTTCTGGCGTATTGGCCTACCCCTGGTACGCCCGGCCCTGGCAGCGTTAGGGATCTTCACCTTTTTGGGCAACTGGAACGCTTTCCTTTGGCCCCTCATCGTGGTCCAAACCCCAGAGATGCGCACCCTTCCCGTAGGTATTGCCCTTTTTTCTGGGGAGGCAGGCACCGCTTGGAACCTGATCATGGCCGCTTCGAGCCTAGCGGTGCTACCGGTACTCTTGGTCTTTTTCTTCTTCCAACGGCAGATCATTGAAGGCGTGGTTCTCACGGGGGTAAAGGGCTGAGGGAGCTTCAGAAAATACAACCATACGCTAATACGCTACCCCCCACCGGGAAGGGCCACGGCCCTCGAGGACACCCTGCGCTACACCCGCACCCTTTTGCAAAGGGTCTTCCAAAGGGTAAGCTCTTGACAAATGTTCCGCGTGGGCATCCTAACCGTTTCCGACAAGGGCTATAGGGGCGAGCGGGAGGACACCACCCACCTGGCCATCCGCGAGGCCTTGGAAGGAGGGCCCTTTGAGGTGGCCGCCTACGAGATCGTCCCCGACGAGCCCCCCCTCATCAAGAAGGTCATCCGGCTTTGGGCCGACCGGGAGGGCTTGGACCTCATCCTTACCAACGGGGGCACGGGCCTAGCCCCCAGGGACAAGACCCCCGAGGCCACCCGGGAGCTCCTGGACAAGGAGGTGCCGGGCCTTGCCGAGCTCATGCGCCTTAAGGGCCTGGCGAAAACCCCCATGGCCGCCCTCTCCCGGGGCCTTGCGGGGGTAAGGGGG
>NZ_CALLUR010000109.1:0-20769 GCF_938010445.1 uncultured Thermus sp. | reverse complement strand
GGAGTCAAGCGAACAATAGTGCGAATGGCCATCTTCCACCTCCTTAACCGCAACCACCCACGGTCACGCGGGTGCTAGCCGAGGCCAAAAGCAGTTTGCCGTCCGCGGTCTCCACCACCGCCCGGATGGCGCTGGTCTCCGCCAGGCGCACCCGGGTGGCGTAGTAAGGCAGGGCCTTCATGGGCATGAAGCCTACCAGGTAGGGGGTGGGGTTCTTGTCGGCAAAGAGGTGGATAGCCTTCACCTGGCCCGGAGGGAGGTTCACCTCCACCTCGGCAGGAACGTTGGCCCCGCTCTCGGCAATGGCCGGCATGGTGAGCTTGATGAGGTTAGAGGGGGTCAGGTCCTTAAAGGTCTTGCCCAAGACCTCCTTTAGGGCCTTCTCCAGGTTGGCCAGGTCCTCCCCCTCGAGGCCCTGCGCCAAAGCGGGAACCCCCGAAAGGGCCAAAGCCCCCAGGGCTACGCCTGTGGTCCTTAGAAACGCTCGCCTATTCACCGCATACACCTCCCTTGGCACAGATCTGGCGCAACTCTTGTAAGAACTGCGCCCGGGACCGGCTGCCAAAGAACCGGCCCACCTCTTCCCACGTCCCCTTGCGGAAGACGAGGAAGACAAAGCTTGGGGTGCCCGGCACCCGGTAGCGCCGGGCCAGGTCTTGGCCTTCTTGGGTTTCGGTGCCCACAGAGGCCACCACAAAGCGCTCCTCCAAAAGCCGGCTCACCTGGGGATCGGAAAGGACGAAGGTGTTCATCTGGTCGCAGTAGGGGCAGTGGGGGCTATGGAAGTAGACCATCACCATCCGCCCATGGGCCTGCCCAAGGGAAAGGGCCGCATCGTAGGGATACCAGCGGCCGAAGTCCAAAGCCGCCAAGGCCATGGCAAGTAGGGGAAGGGTCAAAAGTACCTGGTATGCCTTCATCCGATACACCCCAAGGGTACACCCAAGGACATTTGTACCCTAACACTACCCCCAAAACCCTGTCAAGCACCCCTGACACAACCTGTCCCCTCTCAAAGATAACAAAGGCATAATAAACACTGGCTACATCCCTTACCCCCCGAGTGTATACCTGAGATTTAAGAAAAGCTAAAGGTTTAGGCCCTCCAGTCCCCTTGACACCCAGGACGGGACAAAATACCCTGGTAGCCCGGAGGGTAAAGATGAAACGGACCCTAACGGCTCTCCTCCTTATCGGCAGCCTGGCCTTGGCCCAGGCGGACGGCGCTAAGCTCTATGGTCAGTGCGCGGGGTGCCACCAGGCCAACGGGCAGGGGGTACCAGGCGCTTTCCCGCCCCTGGCAGGCCACGTTTCCGAGATCCTTAACCTCAAGGGCGGGCGGGAGTACCTGATCAAGGCCCTCCTCTGGGGCCTGCAGGGTCAGATTGAGGTCAAGGGCATGAAGTACAACGGAGCCATGCCCGCCTACAACGGGCTAAAGGATGAGGAGATCGCCGCCCTTCTCAACCACATCGCCACCGCCTGGGGCGACGACAAGAAGGTCCCCGGCTTCAAGCCCTTCACCGCCGCCGAGGTGAAGGCCCTTAGGGGCAACAAGCTCACCGCCCAGCAGGTGCTGGAGGAGCGGAAGAAGCTCGGCTTGAAGTAAGGAAATCCAAAGGGGAGCCCTGGGGTCCCCCCAGGGCTCCTTGTTTAATGGAGGAGTGCTGGAGCTATCCCTGCAAAAGGCTTTTCCCGGTTTCCGGCTCGCCCTGGAACTCTCCGCAAAGGAGGGGGAGGTGTTGGCCCTTTTGGGGCCATCGGGAAGCGGAAAGAGTACCCTGTTAAAGCTTATTGCCGGGTTGCTAACCCCAGACCGGGGCTTCGTTCGCTTCCAAGGCCAGGACCTCACCCCTTTGCCCCCGGAAAGGCGGGGGGTGGGGTTCCTCTTCCAAGACTACGCCCTTTTCCCCCACCTCACCGTTTGGGAAAACATCGCCTTCGGCCTGGTGGAAGCCCGCTGGTCCCGGAAGGAGCAGGAGGCACGGGTACGGGAGCTTCTGGAAAGAATGGAGCTTTCCGCCCATGCCCAAAAGCGCCCACAAGAACTTTCCGGGGGCGAGCAACAACGGGTAGCCCTGGCCCGGGCCCTGGCACCCCGGCCCAGGCTTCTCCTCCTGGACGAGCCCCTGGGGGCCCTGGACCTGAGGCTGAGGGAGGAACTCCTCTTCTTCCTGCGCAAAACCCTAAGGAGCGAGGGCATCACCACCTTGGTGGTGACCCACGACCAAGGCGAGGCCTTCCTCCTGGCCCACCGGGTAGCGATTTTGAACAAGGGAAGGTTGGTTCAGGTTGGCCCCCCGGAAGAAGTGTACGCCAGGCCCCAGGATGCTTGGACTGCCCGTTTCCTAGGGCATAAGAACCTGCTTTCCCCAGAGGAGAGCCAGGCCCTGGGCCTACCCCCCAGGCCCCACCTCTTGCCCCAGGCGGCCTTGCGCCTGGGAGGAGACCAGGAAGGGGTGGTGGAGGAGCGCCTTTTCTTCGGCAGCCGGGTGGGGCTTTGGGTACGCCTTAGGGGCGTGAGGGTGTACCTGGAGGCCCTGGATCCCCTCCCCCATCTGGAGGAAGGGGCCAGGGTCCCCCTAGGCCTGGACCTTTCCCAAGCCGTACCCTTGGAGGGATGAGGCGCTTCGCCCTTCTCCTAGGCGGGCCCCTTCTGGTAACGGCGGCCCTGCGGGAACGCCTAAAGGCCTACCGCTTAATGGCGGCGGATTCGGGCGCCCGGCATGCCCTGGCCCTTGGGCTTCCCCTGGAGCTATGGCTTGGGGACTTTGACTCCAGCCCCAAGTGGCTGCACAACGCCCTTTCCGCTCCCAAGGAAGGGCTTCCCCGGGAGAAAGACCTTACGGACGGGGAAGCCCTGGTGCGCAAGGCCCTGGAGCTGGGGGCCGAGGAGCTCCTTCTCCTGGGCGGCATCGGGGGGCGGTTGGACCATACCCTGGCCCACCTGGAGCTTTCCTTCCTTCTGGCCCAAAAGGGGGTGCGGGTAGAGCTCACCGATGGGCTTACCCGGGCTTTCCCCCTCCTCAGGGGAAACCACATCTTTCCCTTGGAAGAGGGTACGCCCTTTAGCCTTATCCCCTTTTCCGAGGCTACCTTGGGGGTAGAGGGGGCGCGGTGGAACCTCCCCCCCACCCCCCTGAAGGCCACCACCCTCACCCTGGAAAACCAGGCCCTGGGGACCCTCCAGGTACGGGTGGAAAGGGGAAGGGCGGTGCTCTATCTGTTCTAGGCGCCTTGACAGGGGTTTACAGGAAGGCTACACTAGCTTTTGGCGTTAAGGCCAACGCCATACACCCCCACGGTGTAGCTTGGGCCGCTAGCTCAACCGGTAGAGCAACCGACTCTTAATCGGTGGGTTACAGGTTCGAGTCCTGTGCGGCCCACCAGAAGACCCCGGGAAACCCCCGGGGTTTTCCTTTACCATGGGGCCCATGAGGCTTCCCCAGACCCCATCCGACCTACTGGACCTGGATCTGCCCCGGGGTGAACCCTGGGGCTACGCCTTTGCCCAATGCCTTCTTAGGGCTCCCTGGGCCTGGCGGGCCCTTAGGCCCACCCCGGGGCTTATGCAACTGATACGGCAGGACCTCGAGGCCCTCTCCCAGGAGCTGGAACAGAGGCGGACAGCGTATCCCTTGTCGGACCTGGGGGAACGCCCACCCCACCCCGCCGAGGAGGAGGCCTTGGCCGCCCTCCTCGCCCGCAACCCCGAGGCCCTGACCCGGGTGCTTCAGACCCACGGCCCCTACCCTTTCGCCCTCTACCGGGCCTTTCGCTTTTCCGGCGAGGTATACCCCCGCACCTTCCGCCTGCCCCGGGAGGACGAGCTTATTGGCTACGAGGCCCAACTCGAGGCCCTTAAGGCCAACGCCCTTCGTTTCCTGTCGGGCAAGCCGGCCCTCCACATCCTGCTCTATGGAGCCCGGGGCACGGGCAAAAGCACCGCCGCTAAAAGCCTCCTCCACCTTCCCCAGGCCCGCATGGTGGAGGTGGAACCCAAGGCCCTGGCTCACCTGGAAAACCTCCTGGAGAGGCTGGCCCTGGTCCCTCACCGGTTTTTCCTTTTCCTGGACGATCTTTCCCTGGACCCTGAGGAGGAGGCCTTCCACCACCTTAAGGCCCTCCTGGAGGGAAGCCTGGAAGGGCCTCCGGACAACGTCCTGCTTCTCGCCACCTCCAACCGCCGCCACCTGGTCCGCCACCAGGGGGAAAACCCCTTACCCGGGGCCGACCCCAGCGCCTGGGACGAGCTTCAGGACACCCTAGCCCTCTCCGAGCGTTTCGGCCTGGTCCTCACCTTCCCCCCCTTTGACAAGACCCTTTACCTGAAGGCCGTGGCCCACCACCTGGGCCGCTCCCTAACCCCGGAGGAGGAAAGGGAAGCCCTCCGCTTCGCCTTGCAGAAGGGCTTTTCCGGGCGGGTGGCCCGGCAGTTCGCCCTAAGCCTTCTCTAGGGCCCTCGCGTGCCGAAGGGCCGCTTCCACAAATCCAGCAAAAGGCGGGGAGGGGCGCATGGGCCGGCTCTTGAACTCGGGGTGGCTTTGCAAGCCCAGGAAGAAGGGGTGGTCCTCAAGCTCTATGGCCTCCACCAGCCCCGCCCCCCGGCCCCGCATCCCCGGGGTGGTGGCGGAGATCACCAGCCCAGCCCGCTCCAGCTGGTCCACATAGAGGGGGTTCACCTCGTAGCGGTGGCGGTGGCGCTCAAGGGCTTCCTCCTTGCCGTAGAGGCGGTGGAGGAGGGTGCCCGGGCGGATGCGCATGGGCCAGTCCCCGAGGCGCATGGTGCCTCCCAGGCCCTCCACCTCCAGCTGCTCGGGCATGAGGTCAATCACCGGATGGGGGGTATAGGGGTCAAACTCCGTGGAGTTGGCCCCCTTAAGCCCGGCCACGTTCCGGGCAAACTCAATGACGGCGATCTGCAACCCCAGGCAGATGCCCAAGTAGGGAATGCCCTTCTCCCGGGCGTACTGGGCCGCCCGCACCTTGCCCTCAATGCCCCGGACCCCAAACCCGCCGGGGACCAGGATGCCGGCAACATCCCGGAAGGCCTCGTCCAGGTCGGCCCCCTCGAGGCCCTCCGCATCCACCCACTTCACCTCCACCCGGGCCCCATGGCGGATGCCCGCATGCTTCAGGGCCTCCAGGAGGGAAAGGTAGGCGTCGGGCATCTTCACGTACTTGCCGGCGATGGCGATCCTTACGGTGCGCTCGGGGTGCTTAAGAACCCGCACCGCCTCCTGCCAGAAGGAAAGGTTGGGGAAAACCGGCTCCAGGCCCAAGGCCTTTTCCACCACCCGGCCTAGGCCCTGCTCCTCCAGAAGGAGGGGGATCTCATAGATGTGCTCCACGTTGGGGCTACTGAACACGTGGCCGGGGCGCACATTGGTGAAGAGGGCCACCTTCTTGCGCACCTCCTCCGGCACCGGCTTCACCGAGCGGAGGACCACGGCATCGGGCTGGATGCCCACACCCCTTAGGGTGGCCACGGAGTGCTGGGTGGGCTTGGTCTTGAACTCCTCGCTGGTCTCCAGGTAGGGGACCAGGGTGAGGTGGATGTAGAAGGTATTGGCCTCCCCCTCGTCAAAGCGAAACTGGCGTATAGCCTCCAGGAAGGGGAGGCTCTCTATATCCCCCACCGTGCCCCCCACCTCCACCACCACCACCTCGGCCCCCTGCTCCTCAGCCACCTGGCGGATGCGGTCCTTGATCTCGTCGGTGATATGGGGGATCACCTGCACCGTCTGGGAAAGGTACTCCCCCCGGCGCTCCTTCTGGATCACGGAAAGGTAGACCTGGCCCGTGGTGAGGTTGTTGCCCCTGGAGAGGTCCAAATCCAAGAAACGCTCGTAGTGGCCGATGTCCAGATCCGTTTCCGCTCCGTCGGCGGTGACGAAGACCTCCCCATGCTCGTAGGGGCGCATGGTGCCCGCATCCACGTTCACATAGGGGTCAATCTTGATGGCGGTAACCCGGTACCCCCGGGCCCGGAAAAGGGCCCCCAGGGAGGAGGTGAGGATGCCCTTGCCCAGGCTGGACACCACACCCCCGGTGACAAACACGTACTTCCTTGGCCTTTGGCTACTCTCGGAAACCCCGTTCACGGGACCCCAGCCTACCACATCTGGCAAAAGGACCTGGGGTTATGGTAAAGTTTTCTTTGGCGTTCTTGCGGGGTCCCCCGATCCCCCGGCAAGAACAGGGTGTATCGCTTAAGGAGGGCCCTGGAAATGCAGCCCAAGACGTACGTACCGGAAAAGATTGAACCCCGGTGGGTTCTCATAGACGCCGAGGGCAAGACCTTGGGGCGGCTGGCCACCCAGATCGCCACCTTGCTCAGGGGCAAGCATCGCCCCGACTGGACCCCCAACCTCCCCATGGGCGACTTCGTGGTGGTGGTGAACGCCGACAAGGTCCGCCTCACCGGCAAGAAGCTCAAGCAGAAGATCTACACCCGGTATAGCGGCTACCAGGGGGGCCTGAAGGAGATTCCCGCCGAGAAGATGCTTGCCACCCACCCGGAAAGGGTGCTGGAGCATGCGGTAAAAGGGATGCTACCCAAAGGCCCTCTGGGGCGGAGGCTCTTCAAACGCCTCAAGGTCTACGCCGGCCCCACCCATCCCCATCAGGCGCAGAAGCCCGTTAAACTGGAGGTCAAGTGATGGAGCAGTATTACGGCACCGGCAGGCGCAAGGAAGCGGTGGCCCGGGTTTTCCTGAGGCCCGGAAGCGGCAAGGTCACCGTGAACGGCCAGGACTTCCAGGATTATTTCCAGGGTTTGGTGCGGGCGGTGGCGGCCCTCGAGCCCCTGAGGGTGGTGGATGCCCTGGGGCGCTTTGACGCCTACATCACCGTGAGGGGGGGCGGCAAGAGCGGCCAGGTGGACGCCATCAAGCTGGGGGTGGCCCGGGCCCTTCTCCGCTACAACCCCGACTACCGGGCCAAGCTGAAGCCCTTGGGCTTCCTCACCCGCGATGCCCGGGTGGTGGAGCGGAAGAAGTACGGCAAGCACAAGGCCCGCCGGGCACCCCAGTACTCCAAGCGTTAGGTAAGGCGAGGTTCCCGCCCCTGGGAGAGCATCCCAGGGGCTTTTTCCAACTCCTCAAGGGCCTCCCGAAGCTCCCCTGGCGAGAAGACGTGGACCTTCTTGTGCCGCAAATAGACCAAGCGGGCCTCCGCCTCCACCCCCCAGGCCCGCCGCACCGCCTCCCAGTAGAGGGCCAGCTGCAACCGGTAGCGCCCGGGGTCCATGGTCTGGTCGGTCTTGTAGTCCTCCAGGTGCCACCGGTCCCCCACCCGGTAAAGCCGGTCCAGAACCCCGTGCCAGACCGTCCCCGCCAGGGGCAGGACCAAGGGGAGCTCGGGGTGGTCCTCGAGGCGCCCCTCCAAGGGGGGCAAGACCTCCCCCAGCATCTCCTGGTGGTTGAGGAGGAGGATCCGCACCTCAGCCAAAAGCCTTGCCCTTTCCTCCTCCGAAAAGGGCAAGGCCACCTCCTGCAGGAGAAGGGAGCGCATCTGGGCCTCGTCCTCCGGGTCCAGGTTGCGGGCGAGGGCGTAGTGGACCAAGGTACCCAGGGCGCGGGCAAACTCGGGCAAGACCTCGGCCTCCAAGGCCTCCGCCAAGGGCCAGGGCTCCCCCTCCGCCTTCTGGTAGGCGCTGGGGGAGTAGAGGGGAGGAAAGGGCTTGGGTTCCAAGGCCAAGGGGGCATAAGGGGCTGGGTGCAAAAGGGAGGCCGGCGGCAGTGAGGGCGAGGGGAAGGAAGCCCTAAGGGGGTGGACCCGTACCCTGGGGTCTTGGGACTCCGGGCCTAGGCCCAAGTCCATGAGGGCCTTGGCCCAAGGGCCTGGCCGGGAAGAGGCGCTTCCCGTGAGCAAAAGGACATCCCGGGCCCGGGAAAGGGCCACGTAAAGGAGCCGGATGGCCTCCTTGTCCTGGGCCTCCTTCAGGCCTTGCTTCACCCCCTGGTAGGCGGGCGTGCCCTTCAGGGCCACCTCTCCGCCGAGTCCAACCAGGAGGGAATCCTCCTGAAACCGCTCGTTCCGGGAGAGGTCAAACACCGCCACCACCGGCCATTCCAACCCCTTGGCGGCGTGCACGGTGAGGAGGTTCACCCCCTCGCCCCCCTCGGGGAGCTCGGCGGCCTCGGGGTCCGTGGCCCGCACCCTGAGCCACTCCAGGAGGGCCTCGAGGTCAGGAAAGCGCTCCGAGGCCGCCAGGAGGAGAAGGGTGTCCAGATTGGTGCGGGCCCTAGGGGAAAGCCGCCCCAAAAAGACCTCGTCCCGCACCAAGGCCTTAAGGGCCTCCAGGGGCCGCTTCCCGGCCAGCTCCCTCAGCCACTCCAGCCGGGCCTGGGCTTCGGCGGGGAGTTGGGAGAGCAGGTCCTTCCAGGGGGATTGCTGGGGTAAATCCCCCAACCTTCCCAAATCGGCGCCCACGAAAGGGCCCCGCAGGAAGGCCAAAAGGGAAAGCCGCTCCTCGGGGGAAAGGGGAGCCTCGGGTTCCAAAAGGCTCAGCCTAAGGGCATGGTAGATATCCCGCACCTCCGGGCGGATGAAGAAACTCCTTCCCCGGCGGATACCGTAGGGAACCCCCAGGGCGCGGAAGGCCCGTTCCAAGTAGGGAAGGCTATGGCGGCTTCGCACCAAAACCGCCATCCCTGGGAAGGCATACCCTTGGTCCCGTAGGGCCAGAAGCCTCTTCCCCAAGACCAAGGCCTCTTGGTGGCGCTTCCCATCCAGCTCCCCTTCCCCTCCCACCCAGTGCACCTCCAAAAACCCCCTTTCCCGCCGTCTAGGCCTCACCAAAACCCGTTCGGTTTCGGGGAAGAACCGCTCCACAAAGCGGTTCAGGAACTCGGCCAGCTCCCCGCTGTGGCGGAAGGTTTCGTCCAGAAAGCGAACCTCTTCAGCCCTCCCCAGGGCCTCGCGGAAAACCTCCACCCGGGCGTTGCGGAAAAGGTAGATGGACTGCTTGGGGTCCCCCACGGCCACCACCTTGGCCCCCTCCTCCTCCAGGGCTTGGAAAAACCGCCCCTGCAGGGGGTTTATATCCTGGTACTCGTCCAGGAAGATATGGCTAAACCGCTCCACCACCCGCCTCACCGCCTGGGGGTTTTTTAGGAGGCGGAGGGCTTGGGCCTCGAGGTCCCCTGGCCCTAGGAGGTCTTGGGTACGGGCCTGGTACCTCCTAAGGACCTCCTGGAAAAGGGCATAAACCCCTTCCGCTCCCGGCAAGGGCCGGAGGTCTTCCGCCAGGGAACGCTTTTCGTAAAGGGCGCCAAGCGCACCCAAAAGCCCTTCCGCCTCCCCGGGGTCCAGGCCCTTCAAGTAGAGGAGGCTGCGGGCCTCCTCCAGGAAGAGGGCCTCGGCAAGGAACTCGTCCAAGACGGCGAAATCGGGGTCCAGGGAGAGGAAGGGGGCCGCGTGGCGTAAGGCCTCGGCCATGAAGCCGTGGATGGTGGTGAAAAGGGCGCCATAAAGCTCCCGCTTGGCCGTCTCCCCCTCCCCATCCCCCAGGGCTTTAACTTCCTCCAGGATGCGTTCCCTAAGCTCCTCAGCCGCTTTACGGGTAAAGGTGAGGGCGGCCATGCGCCGCAGGGGCACCCCTTGGCGCAAAAGGGCCAAAAGCTCCTGGACCAAGGCATGGGTCTTCCCCGTGCCCGCTGAGGCCACGTAAAGCTTCACCCCTCCTCCTTTCGGCAGAGGTCTTCAAGGCCGCAGGCGTAGCAGTGAAAACCCGGCTTTGGGGGAAAAGCCCCCTTGAGCCAAAGGCGATAGGCTTCGTTCGCCTGTTGACGCACCTCCTCCACTGGCTTGGGCAGGGTTCCCGGGGTTTGACGGCGAAGGAGGGTAGGCTTTCCCATCCAAGGCCAGACCCAAAGCCTAACCTCGGCCACATCCTTGCGGCCCAGCAAGACCCCCAGGGCATACCACTCCGTCCAGCGCCTTTGCGGCCCCAAGTCGGCTTTCGCTCCTTGGGGCAACAGGCGGTAAAGGTGCAGGGTTTCCCCCTCCCGCCGCACCCCATCCAGGCGTAAGGGAGGTTTCCCAGGCAAGGTGGACCAAAAGCGCATCCCCTCCCAATGGGCCCGATGGGCCTCCAACCAGGGACCCACCTCGGGGTGGGCCAGAACCTCTCCCAACTTGGTGGGCAGGAGGTGCCACCCCAAGGCCCCATCCCGCCCCTTAAGGTCAAACCGCTCCACGTAGGCCCTAAAAGGGCACTCCCGGAAGCGGCGGAGGACCTCCAGGTGGGGCGGGGGCTCCCGCCCCGTGGGCAGGGGCGGGGTAAAGGGAAGCTGGGGAAGGGCCTCGAGGCGGCTTGCCGGGGGCAAGGGCTCAGGCTTAACCCCCCTCTCTAAGGGCGGGTAGAGCCCCGAGGGGCCGGCCTCCGGGTAGAGGAGGAACACCTCCTCCCCCCGGGTGGAAATCTCCTTCCAGAAAAGGGAGTCAAGGCCCTTAAGGCGCCGGGGGAGTCCCTTTAGAAGCCCCCTTTCCCTAAGCTCTTCCAGGAGGAAGTAGTCCTCCCGCTCCCGTAGGCTATAGCGCCCCGCCACCCAGTCCAGCACATAGGCCCTTTTGGCCCTTATGCCGAGGGCCCTCAAGGGAGGAAGCAGGGCCACCCCCCGGTTGGGCTCTGGGGGCAGGCTTTCGTCCAAAAGCAGGCTCCGCCACCAGGCCAAGGGATTCCCCCTATCGGCCCGTAGGGCCAGGCGCAGGCGGGCAAGGAAAGGCTCCTGAACTGCGATCCCCAGGCGCTCCAAGGCTTCCTCGGCCCAGGCCAGAAGGTCGGGCCCCGGGGTGCGGAGCCCTTGGAAGGCCCGCCACTCCTCCTCAAGCCCTTCCCGCTCGGCCAAAGCCCCAAGGGCCTCCTCCCCCGCCAGACCCAGCCTCAGGGCCTTCCTCCCCAAGGCGGGAAACCCCAAGGCCAGAAGGTCCCGCCCCGTGGGGAAGGGGTTTACAAGGGCCAGCACCCTCTCTCCTTCCTCCGTGTCGGCCAAGGCCCTTTCCCGGCCATCGTAAAGGGGCAGGCCGTACTCGTCCTTGAGGAGGAGAAGCCCCCCGATGCGCTCCTCGGGAGCCACCACCAGGACCTCCCAGGGATCCAGGCCTTCCCCACCCAGCGCCTTGGGGGCCAGGGCCCGCTTTAAGGCCCTAAGGAGGTAGCGGACCTCCTCCACGGGGTTGGCCAGGGCCAGGACCTCCTTTTTTACCGGCCTAGGGGAAAGGGCTTTCCAGGGCGCAAGCCCTTCTGGGAGGAGTTCCGCCGTGAGGAGGACCGGCACCTGCTGGGCCAGGCGCCTGAGGAAGCGGAGGTCCAAAGGACCCACCTCCCGAAAGCCATCCACCACCACCAGATCGGGCTTGGGGAAAAGGCGAAGGGGCACCCGGCCTGCCCGGTGGCGGAAGTCATCGTAATCCAGGGCCTGCCCCTTAAGGCGTTGGTAGGCGAAGTAGACCTGCCTGAGCCTTCCCGCCTCCCCCTCCTTGGGCAGGGCCAAGGGGGAAAGGCCATAGCGTTTGAGTTCGGCGATGGCCCGGGCAAATAACCGCGCCTCCCCCGGGGCGATCCCCTCCCCGTAGAGGCTCCTTAAGGCCTCCCCCACCAGGGCCACCCTTCCCGCCCCGGGAAGCAAGGGCCCAAGCCGGCCCACCTCGGCCAGCACCCGGTAGTACAGGGCCTGGAAGGACATGAACTCCAGGCCCAGCACCGCCTCCTGCCCGCCGAAAAGACGGTAGACATAAGCCCTTTGGTGGGGCAGGCCCACCCAGTAAACCCTTCCCCGTCGCCTTAGCACCTCCAAGGCCCACTCCCGGGCCAAAGAGGTTTTCCCCGAGGCCGGAGGGCCCAGAAGGGGATAAAGGCCGGGCTTCATATGGGAACATTTTAAAACCGCAGGGCATTTGCCCTGCACTAAGCCTCAGGGCCTGCTATGCCCTTTTGCCCTGGGTTATGGGCTCCCTAGGGGGCTCCGCCGGCGTCCCTCTTGCTGAAGCCAGGGGGTGGTCTTAAGGGGTATCCCCGGCAGGAAGGGGTAGGGGGGAAAGGTCCTGGCCCAGGCGCAACACCCCCACCACCCGTCCCCGGTGGAGGATGAAGCACCGGTACTCCCCCGGCAGGACCACCACCCACCGGGCCAGGGAAAGCTCCCGCAAAAAGGGAAAAGGCCGCTTACGTATGGGCCGGCCCCTGGGGGGGCCCATGTGGGGCATGGGCCTATCCCCTTCCAGGGCCAAGAGGAGCAAGGGCTCCTTCTGGCCCAGGACCAGCAAAAAGGTATCCCCTTCCCGGTAAAGGGCCTGGACCTCGAGGACCCGCACCAGGGCCCCGCAGCGGTTTAGGACCTCTTCCGGGGCCAAAACCAGGGCCTTAGGGCCCCCCTCCCCCAGGGCCAAACCCCCAAGGCCGAGGAGGAGGACCCCAAGCCACCGCATCATGCCGCCATGGTAATCGGGCCCTGCCCGGGTAGGGTAGGGTTAGAAGCCGCGCTCCGCCGAGATCAGGGCCAAGGCCGCCCGCGCCAACAAGAGGGCCCGGCCAGGTTCCTTGGAGAGCCTATTCTTGGCCTCGGCCACCAGGTCCTTCACCAGGTTGTCCTGGGCCCGGTAGTAGGCCAGCTCCTTCTCCGCCCGGTCCACCGCCACCGGGGCCCTTTGGGCCAAGCGGGCACCTGGGTCTTGCCCTTTACCCGGGGGCAAGGCGTGGCCCCTAGGCCCATAGGGGTGGTGCATCCCCAGGCCCCTATGGGGCACGGGCCTTTCCACCCGGGCCCGCACCTGGGGCTCCCCTGGGGCAGCCCGGAAGAGGAGAAGGGCCGCCTGGGCCTCCCGTGCCGCCTTGAAGTAGTTCTTGGCCTCGTAGCTCTTCTCCGCCCGGGCCTGCACCTCCTTGGCCCAGGCCAGAAGCTTCTCTTCCCCCGTGGCCCCTTGGGCCACCGTTTCCAGCCGGGCCAGGGCCGCTGCCGCCTTGGCCGCCTGCCGGTAATCGGTGGCCTGGGCCAGGGAAAGGCCCGCCGCCAGAACCAGCACTCCCACGAACATGCTCTTCATCCCAATCACCTCCAAGGGCTAGGTTAGCCCCCCTCCCTAAAGGGCGCATCGGGGGAAACCTTAAGGGAAGCTAAAGGCAGAAAAAGCCCCACCGCCGCCCCACCCCGGTTCTCCACCGCCGCCTTTCCCCCATGGGCCCGGGCCACCGCCGCCACTAGGGCCAGGCCCAACCCCGTGCCCTTTCCCCCATGGACAAAGGGTTCCAAGGCTTTCGGCAGGAGTTCTGGGGGAAAACCCGGGCCTGAGTCCACCAGCCAAAGCCACACCCCTTCCCCCTCCTTCCGCAGCTCCGCCCTTAGGGGAAGCCTCCCGTGGCGGCGGGCGTTATCCACCACGTTTTCCACGGCCAAGGCCAAAAGCTCAGGGTCCGCCCAAAGCCTTTCCTCCCCCTCCACCCTTACGTCCCACTCCGCCAAAAAGACCTTGGGGTCCAGAAGGCTAGGCCGGGGGGGCGTGGCCTCCAGGCGGGATAACCGCAGAAGCCCCGAGAGCAAAGCCTCCATGCGCTCCGCTTCCCGCAAGGCCCCGTGAAGGGCCTTGGGTTCAGGCTGGCGCAACAGCACCTCCAGATACCCCTTGAGCGCCGCCAAGGGGTTGCGCAGCTCGTGGGAGGCATGGCGGGCAAAGCGCCTTGCCGCCTCCTCCTTTTCCGAAAGCTCCCGGATGAGCCCCGCCACCTGGGCTAGGCGGAGGTTCAACGCCCTCACCAAAGGCCCCAACTCCGCCACACCGGGATCGGGAAGAGGGCTTAGGTCCTCAGGCCTCCGCGCCTGGAGGAGCTGGGTAAGCCTGGCCAGAGGGCGAAGGGCCCAGGAAAGCCCCAAGGCCGAAAGGAGGAACACCCCAAGAAGCACCCCACCCCCCCAGGTGAGGTAGAGGAAAAGAAGCCGCCTTCCCAAACCCTTAACCCCTTCCAAGGGCACCGCCAGCCCAAACCCTCCTTCCTCCTTGGGTAGGGCCACGTACAAGGTCCCGTCCCTTACCCCCTGGTAAACCCTTCCCTCCGCCAAGGCCTGCAGGAGGTCCTTGGGCAAAGGCCAGGTACCCACCTCGGAGTAGGCCACCCGCCCCCTTTCCACCACAAACCCTACCCCACCGCCATAAACCTGGGCCAGGCGGAAAAGTTCCAAGAGCAGGGCCTCCTCTTCCCTCGCCCCCTCCTCCCCCAGAAGGTAGAGGCGAGTGTAAAGGGCCCGGCGCAGGTCCTCGCTGGCGGCCCTTTCCGCCTCCCTGGCGGAAAGGAAGGCTAGGGGCAGGGCCAAAAGCACAAGGGCCAAGAAAAGAAGGGCGAAAAGCCTGCCCCTAAGGGAGGAAAAGGCGGTAGCCATAGCCGCGCACCGTCTGGATGGGATTGGGCTCCCCCAGGGCCTTCCTCAAGAGGGAAAGGTGCACCTCTAAGGTGGCGGGCTCCACCTCCTCCCCCCAGACCCTATGCATCAGGGCCTCTTTGGAAAGCACCTCCTCCGGTGACTCCAAAAAGGCCTTCAGGAGGAGAAAGGCCTTGGGGGGAAGGGAAAGCCGCCTTTCGCCGCGGAAGGCTTCCATGCGCTTTGGGTAAAGCCTGAGGTCCTTGTAGGCCAGCACCTCAGAGGGACCCTTGGTCCGGCGCACCAGGGCCTCGAGGCGGGCCAGGAGCTCGGAAAGGCTATAGGGCTTGACCAGGTAGTCGTCGGCCCCCTCCCTTAGGCCCTTCACCCGCCACTCCACGGCATCCAAGGCGGTGAGCATCAGCACCGGCACCTCTGACCGGGCGCGGATCTCCTTAAGGAGGGAAAAGCCATCCCCTTCCGGCAAAAGCACGTCCAAAACCACCACCTCTGCCCAGGGCAGAAGGCTTAGGGCCTCCTTAGGGTTTTCCGTGGACCGTACCTCGTGCCCCTCCAAGGCCAGGCCCAGCTCCAAGGCCTCCCGTACCCCGGGGTCGTCCTCCACCAAGAGCACCCTCATGCCGGATTCCGCCAAAGGGCCAGGGCCCGCACCGGGGCGTAGACCTCCAAAGGCGGCAAGGCCTCCCCGGTCTTCAGGTCTATGCGCTGGATGCGGCTCGCCCCGCGCCGGGCAGCATAGAGGATGCCCCCGAAGGGCAGAAGCTCCACCAGGCTCCTGGGGTCCTCTCCTTCCAAAAGGGGCAGGACATGGGAAGCCAAAAGCCTTCCGGAAAGGTCCACCACCCGCACCTTGGCCGCCTCCACATCGTAGAGGTAAAGCCTCTCCCCCTCCACCCCCACCCCGCCCAGGAGCCTTAGCTCCTCGCTTTCCTTAGAGCGGCGGAAGGCATAGCGGGATAGGTAGCGGCCATCCAAGGAGAGGCGCTGCACCTGCCGGTTGCCGTAGTCCAACACGAAGAGGAACTCCGAGGTGGCCACCAGAGCCTTGGGGTCTTGGAAGGTGCCCCGGCCCGTTCCCTGACCGCCAAAGCGCTCCTGGTACTGGCCCTCTAGGTCCAGCCGGCTCACCGTGGCGGTTTCCGAATCCAGAACGAAAAGGCTACCATCCGCCACCGCCAGAGCTGTGGGAAAAAGGAACTCCCCAGGCTTCATCCCATAGGGGCCGGTGGATAGGAGAAGCTGGCCCTCGGGGGAAAAGCGGTGGAGGAGCTTGGCCCCATGCTCAAAAACCGCCATCCAGATCCCCCCTTCGGGATCGGCGGCCACCGCCAAAGGCGGGGCCGGGAAGTAGCCGGGGCCCGAGCCGATGCCGGAGATGAGCCGGGCGGCGGTACCCGAAAGGTCCAGAAGCCGCACCGTGCCCTTTTTGGCCTCCACCCCCACCAAGAGGTAGAAGGGATGGGGCAACCCCTTTTCCTCCTCCCAGGAGCCGGAGAGCACCTGGACCACCTCGTCCAGGGTGGGCCGCTTGGCGGGGTCCTTCTCCAGCATCTTCAGGACCAGATCGGAAAGAACCTGGGGAATCTGGGGATTGAGCTGCTTGGGAGGGGTGGGCACCTGGAAGATCTGCTGGTGGATCACGGTCTCGTACCCGCCGGTGAAGGGGGGCTGGCCGGTTAAGGCCTCGTAAAGGACGATCCCCAGGGAGTAAATATCCGAGCGGTGGTCCAGCTTTTGCCCCTTGGCCTGTTCTGGGCTCATGTAGACCGGGGTGCCGATCCGGGCCCCGGTGATGGTGAGGCGGGTGAGGACCTTGCCGGCGGCGATGCCGAAATCCATGAGCCGCACCCCCCTGGGGTCCACCCCCTCCTCCCTTAAGGCCCCCTTGAGGATCATGATGTTGCCGGGCTTGATGTCCCGGTGGACGATGCCTTGGGCGTGGATGTGCCTCAGAGCGTCGGCCACCCGGGCCAGGATGGCCGCCGCCTGCCTAAGGGAAAGGCGCCTTTCCTCAATGAGCTTGTCCAGGCCCTCCCCCTCCAGGTACTCCATGGCGATATAGTGGACCCCATCCACCTGGCCGTGGTCGTACACCTTGACGATGTTGGGGTGGTCCATCTTGGCCAAGACCTCCGCCTCCCGGTGGAAACGGCGCACAAAGCGGGGGTCGCCCAGAAAGCGCTCCTGGGGAACCTTTAGGGCCACCAGGCGGCCCGTTTTCTTGTCCTTGGCCTTGTAAACGGTGGCCATGCCCCCCACGCCCACCTTTTCCAGGATCTCGTACTGCTTTTCCAGAGCCCGGGCCTCCTCGGTGGTCTTGGAGGCGGAGGAAGGCCGCCCCTGGGTGCGGGGACGCCTTGGGAACCGTCGCCGGGAACCCAGGTACACCCGGGGGGCCGCCAGGACCCCCAGGCCCAGGAGAAGCCAGGGGAAAACCACATCCGGCCGTACCCCCGTGGCCCAGGCAGCTCCCGAGAGGAAAAGCAAGAGAAACCCGAGGGGCCAAGGGGAGAGGCGTGAGGCCAAGGCCGCGGTAAGGAGAACCAGGAGGAAGGCCAGAAGCCCCTGCATCACTCCACCCGTAAGGCGATGGCGGTCACGTTATCGTCCCCGCCCCGGCGCAAAGCCTCGGCCATGAGGCCCTCGAGGCTCGCCTGGAGGTCCTTGCCCAAAAGCCACTCCTCCTCGGGGAGCAGGCCGTAGAGCCCGTCCGTGACCAAAAGCACCCCTTCCCCTGGGGCGAGGCGCACCTCCTTCAGATCAAAGCGGGCCTCGGGCAGACCCAGGGCTCGGGTAAGGATGTTGCGGTAAGGGTGGCGCTCGGCCTCGGTAGGGGTAAGAACCCCTTCCCTTAAGCGTTCCGCCACCCAGGAGTGGTCCTCGGTGAGCCGCTTCAGTCCCTTGGCCGTGAGATGGTAAGCCCGGGAATCCCCGATATGCCCCACCACCCCCTCCTTGAGCCAGTCCGCATAGAGAAAGGCGGTGAGGGTGGTGCCCATGCCCTTCTTGCCTAGCCTTTCCGCCTCCTTTTCCACCCGCTTGGCCGCCAGGGTAAAGGCCTTTTCCATTACCTTGGCCAGGCCCACCGCCGGGCGTCCACTCCTCAGGTGCTCGGCATAGGCCCGTACCGCCTCGGAGAGGGCCTCAATGGCCACCTTGCTGGCCCACTCCCCCGCCTCCATCCCCCCCATGCCGTCGGCTACCGCCAGGAGGAGGAGGTTGCCCTGGGGAACCTCCAGGCGCATCACCCGGTGGAAATCCTCATTGTTCTGGCGACGGCCCACATGGGAAACCGCAGCCACGGTGTAACGGGGGGCAAGGCGCATCGGACCCATTATAGGATGAGTAGGTGGAACACCTGGCCGACCTGGTGGACCTCTACGAGTACCGGGTGGAGGACCTGGTGGCAGGGCGCACCCCCAAGGGGGGCAAGAAGGCCCTTTTGGCACTCCGGGCCTTCCTGATCCAGTCCCGCCTGCCCGGCGCCCTGGCCAAACGCTTCCGCCAGGCCGATGCCCGTTTTAGGGCCTTGCGGCCAAGCCAAAGCCCTCCCCAGCCCGGGGAAACCCTTCCCCTGGACCTTCCCATCGCCATACCGGAAACCCCCGAGGAACCCAGCCAGGATACCTCCCCCTTGCGGGCCATGGCCTTAAAGGTATGGCGCCTCCTGACGGCACGGGAGGTGAGGGCCCGGGCCAAGGAGTTTCTCACCGGCAGACGGGAGGAACTAAGGCTCATCCATGCCTTCTTGCAAAACTACCTGGATTACCGGGAGAAGGAAACCTTCAAGCGGGACTTCAACCTCTCCCGCTTCCACCCCACCCACCCCATCCCCTCTCTTTCCGACAGCCTCATGGACCTCGAGGATCCCAAGGTGGCCGAGGCCTTGGTGCTGGAGTTTTTGGAAACCGCCCTGCGCCTTCCCCAAGACCTCCCCTTGCCCCCCGAGGAAACCCGCACCTATATCCGCCGCTTCCTGAACCGCATCCTGGAGTGGGAGGATGCCTATGGCCTTCCTCCCAGGCGGGACCTCCTGCCCTTGAAAAAAGCCCTGGAGGAAGCCAAGCGCATAGGGGCCAGCACCCAGGAGATCGCCCGCCTGGAGGAGCGCCTCCGGAGGGAAGCCCAGGAGGAAAGGCGGCGGGAACTCCTCCTGGAGGACGAAAGGCGCCGCTTCCACGTGGCGATGGAAAAGGTGCTCTCCCTTCTCCAGCTCCTCCCTGCGCCCCAGGGGGAAACCCCTTGGCCCAAGGTCCCCGAGCCCGGCCAGGGGGAGGAAAGCCTTCTCACCCTGCCCCTGAAGCCTGGCCGCATCACCTTGGGCCCCCTCACCCTCACCCTAAGCCAGGTGGAGGGTAGCTGGCACTTAGGGATGGCAGGCGAAGACCACATCCTGGAGGACACCTTGGTGATCCCCTGGGAGGATCTCGAGGTTCTGGCGGTGCGGGAAGGAAACCTGCTCCACCTGAGGCTCGAGGCCCGAAGCGGGCTAAGGCTTTACGAACTCCTCTCCGAAGGGCGGGTGCTGGCTCTTTTGCTGGACCCCACCCAGGACTACGCCTACCTACGCCTCCTCCGGGCCCTCTCCGCCCGCCTTAAGGGGGAGTTTAGCCCCCAGGCCTTTGGCCCGGAGCTGGCGGAAAAGTACCGACAAGCCCCCCCTGAGGCGCTTCAGGACTTTGCCCGGAAGGTTCTGGAACTCGCTAGCAAACGCCTGGGCACTACCGACCCCCTTCCCCTCCTAAAGGAGGTGGGCCAGGCCCTGGGGCAGGAGCGGGCAGCCCTGGCCTTGGCGCATGCCCTAAAGGAATACCTGGGCCGCCGTCCCCCCACCCGGGAAACCCTCGGGGGGGAGGTGCACCTCCTTTCCATCGGGGCCGAACCCCTGGCCCTCAAGGTGGGGCAAACCGTCCTTTCCGTACGTCCCAGGAACGCTTCCTCGGAAAACCCCCAGGAGGATGCCCTCTATGTGGGCCAGGCGGGCGAGGTACCCCGCAGGCTCAAGGACCTCCTGGTCTACCGCCTTGCGGAGGGAACCGTGGTCCTGGCCCGGGAGGGAAGGCGGCTGGCCTATCTGGTGATGGGTAACCCTTGACATAAGGGATTTCTTGATATACTCCCGGGCAAGGGGGTTTTATGAAAACTTTGCGACACAAGGCCTTCGCCCGCCTGATCCTCTCCTACCTGGTTTCCCAGGCGGGCAGTAAGGTACACCGGGTAGCCCTTCTGGTCCTGGTCTACCTGCTCACGGAAAACGCCCTTTGGGTTTCCCTCACCCTGGGGGTCCAACTTCTGGGTACGGTGGTCTTCTCCCCCCTCCTCTCCGCCTGGGCCGATACCCAGGACCGCAAGCGCCTCCTCGTCTGGTCCGATCTCCTTAGGGCGCCGCTTGTGGCCCTCATCCCCCTTCTTGGGGCCAAGAGCCTCCCCATCCTGCTCCTTCTCGTCTTCCTGATTGAGCTCCTGCGGGACCTGCACGACCCCATCCAAAACGCCGTGGTCCCCGACCTGGTACCCAAGGAGGAGGTGGACGAGGCCAACAGCCTGGTCCTCCTGGCGGACCGCCTTTCCGAGGTGCTCTTCGTGGGGGCCGCCGGGGTCTTGGTGGCCGCCGTGGGCCCGGCCTTTGCCTTCTATCTGGATGCGGCCACCTACCTGGCCTCAGGGCTCATCCTGATGGGCCTCCCTTCCCTGAGGCCCCAAAGGCTTCCCAAAGCCGCCTTTTTCGCCCGGGTGAAGGAGGGAATCGGCCACCTGGTGGGCCACCCCGCCCTCCGCCGGGCGGTGGGCACCCTGTTCGTGGCCGCCGCTTTCGGCTCTGTGGAAACCGCCTTGGGGGTGGTGCTGGCCATCAAGTGGCTTGGGGTGGGCTCGGCGGGGTTTGGCTTTATGGAGGCCGCCATGGCCCTAGGGGCCATCCTGGGAGGCCTCGCCATCCCCTATCTCCTTAGGACACCCCCCGGGAAAGGCTTTTCCTCCTGGGGCTTCTCCTCTACGGCATCTTTGAAGCCTCCATCGGCGCCTTTCCCCTCTTCGCCTGGGTGCTCCTGGCCTTCTTCATCACCGGCTTCCTCAACATGGCCTTCATCGTCCCCGCCCGCTCCATCCTCCAGCTCAACACCCCCCAGGAGATGCGGGGGCGGATCTTCGCCGCCTTCGGTGCGGTGATGAACGCTGCCGTGCTTCTCGGGACCATGTGGGGCGGGGCCTTGGAAGGCCCCATGGGAGCCCCCACGGTGTTCCTCTTGGCCGGGAGCCTGGTGAGCCTGGCGGCGGCCTACACCCTCCTTACCGGGGGCATCCCCGCCCCCAAGGAAACCCCTCCCACCCAAGAAGCCTAGCTAGGCTTCCCTCAGCCAGCGGGCCGCCTCCAGGGCGTAGTAGGTGAGGA
>NZ_CALLUR010000108.1:0-2656 GCF_938010445.1 uncultured Thermus sp. | reverse complement strand
TTGAGCCTGGCCTCGAGGGCGTAGAGCCGGGAGGCCAGCCCTCTGAGCCCTTCCACCGCCTCCTTCACCTCCCGGGCCACCCGCTCCGCCTCCAGGGGGTGCTCGGAGAGGAAGGCGTGGAGGTCTTCGGCGTAGAGGGCGAGGGCCCGGGCCGCCTGGGCCATCTCCTCTAGGTGCTTTCTGACTCGGATTCGCCGCATCTCCCACCTCCACCCGGGTGCGAAGGGGGGCCACCCGGCCCCCCCTGGCCCTAAGCCACCTCCAGGACCACCCACCCGGCCCGGCTCGGCACGAAGACCTTCTCCCCCGGAAGGGGCTGGACCTCCAGGACCTCCACGTGGCCCAGGGCCTCGAGGTCCTCCAGGTCCACCCACCCCTCCTCCACCAGCCGGGGGTGGACGTAGGCCCCGTGCCGCCGGATGAGGCCCTCCAGGGCTCGGTCCGAGAGCCTGGTCTTGGGAACGCCGTCCGTGTTGGGCAGGAGCGCGATCATCTTGCACCTCCTGCCCTTGGCCGTGGGGCCGTCAGGCCCCCAGGCCCTCTTCCCTATACGCCACCCGCACCCGCTCCGGGCTCACCAGGACGAGGCCGCTCTTCCCCGGAGCGAAGGCCCGCACCACCTCTTCCGCGAGCTCCATGAGGAGGGCGTGGTCCTGGGGCCGGGGCCTTCCAGCCACCTTCACGGGCCTCCCCTCCTCAAAGACCACGGCGAAGCTCCCGCTCACTCGGGCAAACCGCTTTAGCGCTTCCATAGCGGCCTTCCCCGAGGGGCCGGAAGGCCCCCCCGCTCAGAGGCGGTAGAGGACCACCCGGGCACCCTCCGGGCCCAGGGCCTCCTCCATGGCCTCGGTCAGCGAAGCTACCTTGAGGACCACCCCGGGCTTAAGCCCTCCGAGGCCGATGCCCGGGGATGACACAACCGGTGGCACAACTGGTGGCACAGGTGTGTCAAGCCTCTCCCGGGTCAGGGAGGCTACCTCGAGGGGCGCTCGGGCCAGGGTCTATCCACCACGAGGTTTTGCCACCCCCTGGGGGATGAGCGCTACAGAGTTTTGCCACCCCCCTTGGGTGCCCACCACGGAGTTTTGCCACCCCCCTGGGTCTGCTCACCACGAAGTTTTGCTACCCCCCCAAGGGGTAGCACTACCGGGTTTTGCCACCCCCCGGGGGCGAGCACAACAAGGTTTTGCCACCCTCCCCGGGGGTAGCACTACCGGGTTTTGCCACCCCCGGGGGGACGAGCGCTACAGAGTTTTGCCACCCCCCGGGGGGCGGGCACAACAAGGGAGAGGGAAAGTCGGGGAAGAGGGGGTTGTCGGGCAACCTTCGTTGCCAAAAGAGAGCGTTCGGGGCAAACCGAAAACCCCGGAAGGACAAGGTGGTCCCCCCGGGGCAAAGAAGGGTGTCTACCCGATGACCGGGGTCCGGTAGACGGGCTCCCCGGTGGCAGGGTCGCGGTAGACGGCGATCGCCCTGCCCCGCCCTACCTGGTCCAGGTGGTACTTGGCCTTGCGGAGGGTGGCGATGGCCTCAAGCTCCGCCAACAGGCCCTTCAGGTGGGCGTCCGCCTCGGCCACCGCCTCCACGTGGCGGCGCACCTCGTGGACCTTCCAGGAGGGCTCCTTCACGAGCTCCTGCAGGAGGCCGACGGCCATGACGGCCTTCATCGCCTCCCTGGAGAGGCCCTGCCGTACCTCCCACCCGATAGGGCTCTTCACGGCCACCACCTGGCCCTTCTCGCGGTCCACCAGGGCGGAGATGGACCGCACCCTCTCCACGAAAGCCTTCTCCCTGGCGGGGAGGGTGTCCACCAGGGCCTGGAAGCTCCTCAAGGTGCCGTCCCAACCCAGGAGCCTGAGCCTGGCCTCCAGGTCCTCGGGGATGAGGTCCTCGCGCCGGAAGTGGGGGTTGTCCTCGTGCTCCAGGGCCTCCTCGAGGGGGCTCGCGCCCTCCTCGTACTCCACCCCGGAGAGGAACTTCTCCACCCACTTGGCGGCGTCCTCCACCCGCTTGTCCCGGAAGCCCCAATGCTTCTCCTCCCTCGGGGTAAAGTCGTACACCTCCACGGCGTACCTCACCCCCTCGGGGGACTCCCAGGTCATGGGCTTCCGCTCCTCCTTGGCCTTGCCCTTGCCGTGCCGCACGAGCAAGGTGGAGGGCGCTTCCTCCTTCAGCCGCTCCCGGAGGCGGGCCAGGGCCACCTTGACCGCGGCCACGAAGGGGGCGGGCATGTCCTGGGCGTCCGCCAGGACGTAGCCCTCCTTCGCCGCCTTGGTCATCAGGTCCCTCACGCTCCCGTCCTCCTTCCAGAGCCGCCGAAGGGCCTCGAGGGCCTCCTCCACCGAAGCCGCCTGAGCCTGAGCCGCGAAGTAGAGGCTCCGCACGCTGACCTTGACCATCTTGTACCTCCAACCTCATGCTACCTATCTCTGCCGCGTTTAGCAATAGAAGAAACCTTGGAGGGATAAGGGCGTCCCCCCAAGGCGAGGTGCAGGGTGCCGAAGCCGCCTAGACCGCTTGGGTCCTCGTCATGGCCTCCTTCAGGGCCGCTTCAAGCTCCTCAAGCTCCTCTTCCTCCAAGCCGCCCTCTAGGAAGCGCTCCAAGAGCTCCGCCTCCTTCTCGCCCAGCTTCCGCCGGAGGCCATAGCGCTCGATG
>NZ_CALLUR010000107.1:0-8895 GCF_938010445.1 uncultured Thermus sp. | reverse complement strand
GGCGGGAGGCGGAGGCGTACTTCCTGGAGACGGGGCTGGACTTCCCGGTGCTGGTGAGCCAGTGGGCCAAGGAGGCCCTGGACCCCCTTCTCCACCGCAAAAAGGAACCTCCCTGGGAAAGCCTGGCCCTGGCCTTCCAGGCAGGGCAGAGGCTGGGACGGTACCTGCGGGGCCAGGCTAGGGATTAAGCCCCATCCGTACCCCCCGGCACCTTAACCCCTGGCCCTCCATGACCCAACCGGTTTACGGATCCTCCCGGCGGTAGACCAAGGCCCGGGAAAGCCCTTGGGGTTTGAGCCGCCATTGGCCCCTTTCTTCCAGTCCCGCCTCGCCGGGATTCCTTCCCGTGCCCAGGCTGGCAAGACCCCCGGGCGCAAGCAGGGCATCCACCAAGGCCTGGGGGAAGAATAGCCCTAAAGCCGCAAAGGAGGGTCCTGGGCCTTCCCCAGGACGGCATTGCCATCCGCCTCGAGGCCGGGAAAAGACCACGTACCGCTCCAGTGCCGCCGCATGCCGGCGCTCAATGGCCCCCTGGAGCCCCGCGAAAGGACCAGGTGGCCTTCCAAAACCATGAGGAGGAGGGCCCCACCCACCAACGCTTTGACGGGGATATAGCCGGCACAACCCCTGGCGCCAATCCCTAAAGGATACGTTTCCCTAAAAGGCTCAGGGCCAGGCCTACCATCATCTCCGCCGTGCGGTTGCGCTCGTCCAAAATGGGGTTCACCTCCACCAGGTCCAGGCTTCGCACCCGGCCCGAATGGGCCAGGATTTCCATGAGCAGGTGCGCCTCCCGGTAGGAAAGCCCCCCCGGGACCGGGGTCCCCACCCCGGGGGCCAGGGTGGGGTCCAGGACGTCGGCGTCCAGGGACACGTGAAGGGGAAGGCCAGCAAGCCTTTCCAAAACCTCCTCGGCGATGCGGGCCACCCCCAGGCGGTCCACCTCGTGCATGGTGTACACGGTAACCCCCATTTCCCCAAGGAGACGCTTCTCCCCGGGGTCTAGGCTCCTTACCCCCACCAGGACCACCCGCTTGGGGTCCACCGCCTGGAAGGCCTCGGTCAGGCGGGGATGCCCCAGGCCGCAGAGCACCGCCAGGGGCATGCCGTGGATGTTGCCGCTGGGGCTGGTTTCCGGGGTGTTGAAGTCCGCGTGGGCATCCACCCAGACTACCCCCAGGGGCTCCCGGGCCACCCCGCTCACCGAACCCATGCTTAGGGAATGGTCCCCCCCTAGCACGATGGGGAACACCCCTTCCGGCAAGGAGCGGAGCCTTTCCCTAAGCTCGAGGGCCGCCTGGCGGATCTCCTCCAGGTAGGTCTGGCCATTCCCATGGGTTCTCCCTTTCCTAAGGGTTTCCGCCAGGGGCACCCCCACATCCCCCAGGTCCTCCACCCAGAACCCTAAGCCCTCCAGCTCCTCGGCAAGCCGGGCGTAGCGCAAAGCGGAAGGCCCCATGTCCACCCCGCGCCGCCCCGCACCCAAGTCCATGGGCACTCCTAGGATGGCCACCCGCTCCATGGGGGGCATGGTAGCAGAAAACCCCATACACCGCTTGGGAACTTTATGCCTCCCCTCTAGGAGAAAGGAGGGGTGAGCGCTATACTTAGAAGGATGGAATACCGCGAGGTGGCAAGCATCAATCTGGCCCGCCTCTTGCGAGAAGGAGGAACGGTTCGCGCCACAGGCGTGGTGCAGGAAGCCTTCTTTGTCGGGGAGGAGCGCTTCCCCTTGGCAGGCGAGGCCACCTGGAAGGTGGCGGTTTCCGCCGTGGGCGGGGACGAGTACTGGCTTTCGGGTGAGGTGGAGGGCGTGGCCCTCATGGAGTGCCGCCGCTGCCTCAAGCCCACCCCTACCCCCATCCACGCCCACTTCCAGCACCTTTTGCGCTACCAGCAGGGCCTGGGCGAGGTGGTCTTCCACGAGGAGGCGGAGGAGGAGTACTACACCTTTGGCGAGCCCGACTTGGACCTTCTTCCCTTCCTGACCGAGGCCTTCGTCACCGAAATGCCCTACACCGTCTTGTGCCAGGACGGATGCAAGGGCCTCTGCCCCGTGTGCGGGGCGGACCGCAACCTGGTGGACTGCGGCCACGAGCCGGAGGTCCACCACCCCTTCCTGGGCCTTAAGGACCTCCTTCCCGAACTCTAGCGGGTCTGCTATACTACCAGGGGTTTAGCGGGGGCCTTAGCCCCCCTGGAGGACTGGAGATGGCCAAGCATCCTGTACCCAAGAAGAAGACCTCTAAGGCACGGCGCGATGCCCGTAGGAGCCACCACGCCCTGACCCCCCCGACCCTGGTACCCTGCCCCGAGTGCAAGGCGCCCAAACCCCCCCACACCGTCTGCCCGGAGTGCGGCTACTACGACGGGCGCAAGGTCCTGGAAGTCTAGACCGGGTCAAGATAAGAGGCCCCTAAACCCGGGGCCTCAACTTTTTTCACTGCCAGTGGGTATAGTGGTGCCCATGACGGGAGGTCAGGCATGAGCGGCATCCTGGCCCTGGGGGCTTACGTCCCCGAGAGGGTCATGAGGAACGAGGACTTTGAGGCCTATTTGGACACCTCGGACGAGTGGATCGTGACCCGCACCGGCATCCGGGAACGGCGCATCGCCGCCCAGGACGAGTACACCTCGGACCTGGCCTTCCAGGCGGTGGAGGACCTCCTCAAGCGGCACCCGGGGGCTTTGGAGGGAGTGGACGGGGTCATCGTGGCCACCAACACCCCCGACGCCCTTTTCCCCGACACCGCCGCCCTGGTCCAGGCCCGCTTTGGCATCCAGGGCTTCGCCTACGACCTGTTGGCGGGCTGCCCAGGATGGCTTTACGCCCTGGCCCAAGCCCACGCCCTGGTGGAGGCGGGCCTGGCCCGGAAGGTCCTGGTGGTGGGAGCCGAGGCCCTTTCCAAGATCCTGGACTGGAACGATCGGGCCACCGCCGTCCTCTTCGGGGACGCCGGGGGCGCGGCGGTGGTGGGAAGGGTGCGGGAAGGCTTCGGCTTCCGCTCCTTCGTGCTGGGGGCGGACGGCAGCGGGGCCAAGGAGCTCTACCATGCCTGCGTGGCCCCTAGGCTTCCCGACGGCACCTCCATGCGCAACCGCCTCTACATGAATGGGCGCGAGGTCTTCAAGTTCGCCGTGCGGGTGATGAACACCGCCACCCTCGAGGCCATAGAGAAAGCCGGCCTCACCCCGGAGGACATCAAGGTCTTCGTGCCCCACCAGGCGAACCTGAGGATCATTGACGCCGCCCGGGAGCGCCTGGGCCTTCCCTGGGAGCGGGTGGTGGTGAACGTGGACCGCTACGGCAACACCTCCACCGCCTCCATCCCCTTAGCCCTTAAGGAGGCGGTGGACGACGGCCGGATCCAGGAAGGGGATCACGTGCTCCTGGTTTCCTTTGGGGCCGGGCTCACCTGGGCCGCGGCGGTACTCACCTGGGGGGGAGCCTGATGTACGCCGCCCTCTTTCCCGGCCAAGGCTCCCAGCGGGTGGGCATGGGAAAGGCCCTCTACGAGGCCTTTCCCGCCGCCAAAGAGGTCCTGGACCGGGCCGAGGCCACCTTGCCCGGCCTCCTAAGGCTCATGTGGGAAGGCCCGGAGGAAGCCCTCACCCTCACGGAGAACCAGCAACCCGCCCTCCTGGCGGTGGGCTACGCCGCCTACCGGGCCTTTTTGGCGGCCGGGGGGAAGGAACCCCTTCTGGCCGCAGGCCATTCCCTGGGGGAATGGACCGCCCACGTGGCCGCCGGCACCCTGGGGCTGGAGGATGCCCTTAGGCTGGTCCGCCTCCGGGGCCGGTACATGCAGGAGGCCGTACCCCCAGGAAAGGGGGCCATGGCCGCCATCCTAAAGCTTCCCCTCGAGGCCATCCAGGAGGCCTTGGCCGGGCTAGAGGGGGTGGAGGTGGCCAACCTCAACGCCCCCGAGCAGACGGTGATCTCCGGGGAGAAGGGGGCGGTGGAAGAGGCGGCGGAAAGGTTAAAGGAAAAACGGGCCCGGGTGGTCTTCCTGCCGGTCTCCGCCCCCTTCCACTCCTCCCTGATGGCGCCCGCCAAGGAACGCCTGGCCCGGGACCTGGCAGGGGTGGCCCTAAGGAAACCCCGTTTTCCCGTTTACTCCAACGTGACCGCCAAGCCCGAGGAGGACCCCGAGCGCATCCGTGCGCTTCTCCTGGAGCAGATCACCGCCCCGGTGCGCTGGGTGGAGATCCTAAGGGATATGGAAAAGAGGGGCCTCCGGCGCTTTTTGGAGTTTGGTAGCGGCGAGGTGCTCAAGGGCCTGGTGGCCCGCACCCTGAAGGAAGCCCAGGCCCTTTCCGTGGGAGACCCAGAAGGGGTAAGAAAGGCCTTGGAGGTGGAGGATGCGTAAGGCACTGGTGACAGGGGCCAGCCGGGGCATCGGCCGGGCCATCGCCCTGAGGCTGGCCCAGGAAGGCTACGCCTTGGTGATCCACTACGGCCAGAACCGGGAGAAGGCGGAAGAGGTGGCGGAGGAGGCCAGGAGGCTGGGTAGCCCCCTGGTGGGGGTCCTGGGGGCCAACCTCCTGGAGGCGGAAGCCGCCACGGGTTTGGTCCACGCCGCGGCGGAGATCCTGGGCGGGCTGGACACCCTGGTGAACAACGCCGGCATCACCCGGGACACCCTCCTCATCCGCATGAAGGACGAGGACTGGGAGGCGGTCCTCGAGGCCAACCTCTCCGCGGTCTTCCGCACCACCCGCGAGGCCATCAAGCTCATGATGAAGGCCCGCTTCGGGCGCATCGTGAACATCACCAGCGTGGTGGGCATCCTGGGCAACCCCGGCCAGGCCAACTACGTGGCCTCCAAGGCGGGGCTCATCGGCTTCACCCGGGCGGTGGCCAAGGAGTACGCCGCCAGGGGGATCACGGTGAACGCGGTGGCCCCGGGGTTCATAGAAACGGAGATGACGGGAAAGCTTCCCAAAGAAGTCCAAGAGGCCTACCTGAAGAGCATCCCCGCAGGCCGCTTTGGCCGCCCGGAGGAGGTGGCCGAGGCCGTGGCCTTCTTGGTCTCCGAGGCCGCCGGGTACATCACCGGCCAGACCCTGTGCGTGGACGGGGGGCTCACCCCCCATTGAGGGGGCCAGGCCCGGGGCTAGACCCCGTGGTAAAATCCCCAAGGGAGGTTTTCATGACGGAGCAGGAAATCTTTGAAAAGGTCAAGGCGGTTATCGCGGAAAAGCTCTCGGTGGAGCCGGAGAAAGTCACCCTCGAGGCCCGCTTCATTGAGGACCTGGGGGCGGACAGCCTGGACACCGTGGAGCTGATCATGGGCCTGGAGGACGAGTTCGGCCTGGAGATCTCCGACGAGGAGGCGGAAAAGATCCGCACGGTTAAGGATGCGGTGGCCTTCATCCAGGCCAAGCTGGGCTAGGCTTTACCCCGCCCCACCCTGGTTTTGGCCAAGGTGGGGGCACCGGTAAATCCCTAGGGGAGAGGGCACGGGTACTAGAGCCTCGAGGAGGGCGCATTCACGCGCCCTTTCTCCTTTCCCTGGCTTCTTTCGGTATACTACCCCCATGCGACGCGTGGTCATCACCGGCCTCGGCCCCTTAACCCCCATCGGCGTGGGGGCCGAAGCCTACCACAAGGCCCAACTTGCCGGGAAAAGCGGGGTGCGCCCCATCACCCGCTTTGATGCCTCCACCTTGCCGGTGCGCATCGCCGCCGAGGTGGACGTCAACCCAGAGGCGTTCCTAGACAAAAAGGAACTCCGGCGGCTGGACCGCTTCGTCCAGTACGCCCTGATCGCCGCGGAGCTGGCCCTTAAGGATGCGGGGCTGGAGCCCGGGGCCCTAGACCCCGAGCGGGTGGGGACCCTGGTGGGCACGGGTATCGGGGGCATGGAGACCTGGGAGGCCCAGAGCAAGGTCTTCCTGGAGCGGGGCCCAAACCGCATCAGCCCCTTTTTCATCCCCATGATGATCGCCAACATGGCCTCGGCCCACATCGCCATGCGCTATGGCTTCATGGGACCGAGCTCCACCGCGGTCACCGCCTGCGCCACGGGCTCGGATGCCATCGGCAACGCCTTGCGCATGATCCAGCTGGGGGAAGCGGACATCGTGCTGGCTGGGGGCACGGAGGCCGCCATCACCCCCATGGCCATCGGGGCCTTTGCCGTGATGCGGGCCCTTTCCACCCGGAACGAGGAACCCCAAAAGGCCAGCCGCCCCTTCACCCTAAGCCGGGATGGCTTCGTGATGGGGGAAGGAGCGGGGGTCTTGGTACTGGAAGAGTACGAGCACGCCAAAAAGCGGGGCGCCAGGATCTACGCCGAACTGGTGGGCTTTGGCCGGAGCGCCGACGCCCACCACATCACCGAGCCCCACCCCGAGGGCAAAGGCGCCGCCTTGGCCATGCGCCGCGCCCTCTGGGATGCCCGAGTGGACCCCGAGGCGGTGGGCTACATCAACGCCCACGGCACCTCCACCCCCGTGGGGGACCGGGCGGAGGTCCTGGCCATCAAGGAGGTCTTTGGGGAGCACGCCAAAAGGCTTATGGTCTCCAGCACCAAGAGCATGACCGGCCACCTCCTGGGGGCCGCGGGAGGGATTGAGGCCATCGCCACGGCGCAGGCCCTCTACCACGGGGTCATCCCCCCCACCATCAACCTGGAGGACCCCGACCCCGAGCTGGACCTGGACTTCGTGCCCGAGCCCCGGGAGGCCAAGGTGACCTACGCCCTCTCCAACTCCTTCGCCTTCGGCGGGCAAAACGCCGTCCTGCTCTTCAAACGGGTTTAGATGCTGATAGACCGGGAAAGGCTTCTGGAGGAGGAGGCCCAGCGCCTGGCCCCCTATGCGCAAAAGGCCCGGGACACCCGGGGAAGGCAGTACCCGGAGCCCGAGTCTCCCTACCGCACCCCTTACCAGAAGGACCGGGACCGCATCCTGCACACCACCGCCTTCCGCCGCCTGGAGTACAAGACCCAGGTCTTCCCCAACTGGGCCGGGGACTACTACCGCACCCGCCTGACCCATACCCTCGAGGTGGTCCAGGTGGCCCGTTCCATCGCCCGGGCCTTAGGCCTCAACGAGGACCTCACCGAGGCCATCGCCCTTTCCCACGACCTGGGCCACCCGCCCTTCGGCCACACGGGGGAGAAGGTCCTGAATGCCCTGATGCAGGGGCTCGGGGGGTTTGAGCACAACGCCCAAGCCCTCCGGATCCTCACCGAGCTAGAGGTCCGCTACCCCAGCTTCCAGGGCCTTAACCTCACCTACGAGGTCCTGGAGGGTATCGCCACCCACGAGGCCGCCTACGATACCGGTTTCAAGGCCGAATACCCGGGGAAGGGTACCCTCGAGGCCCAGGTGGTGGATCTCTCCGACGCCATCGCCTACGCCGCCCACGACCTGGACGACGGCCTCCGTAGCGGCCTCCTCCGCCCCGAGGAGCTTACCGAGGTCCCCTTTCTGCAGGAGCTGGCCCAGGAAGAGGGCCTGGACCTCTCCCGGCTCACCGAGCTTTCCCGCCGCATCCTGGTGCGCCAACTCCTGGGGTTCCTCATCACCGCTGCCATAGAGGCCATCCACCAGGAGGTGGAACGGGCGGGGGTAAGGAGCGCCGAGGAGGTACGCCGGCACCCCCAGCGCCTAGCCCGCCTCACCCCGGAGGCCGAGCAGGCCCACCAGGAGTTGAAAGGGTTTCTCAGGGAGCGTTTCTACCGCCACCCTGAGGTCCTAAGGGAACGGCGCAAGGCGGAAATAGTTCTAGAACAGCTTTTCCACACCTATACCCGTTACCCGGAAATCCTCCCCAAAGAGGTCCAGGCCCGGATCCCCAAAGGGGGCTTGGAACGGGCAGTCTGCGACTACATCGCCGGCATGACGGACCGGTACGCCCTCGAGGCCTACCGAAAGCTCTTTCCTTGAGGGCCCTAAGCGCTAGAATGGGTGGGTGAAAACCCTGGACTGGAATACCCGTTTTGGCGAGCGGGCAGGGCGCATCCAGGCCTCCACCATCCGCGAGCTGCTAAAACTCACCCAGCGCCCCGGCATCCTGAGCTTTGCCGGGGGGCTTCCTGCCCCTGAGCTTTTCCCCAAGGAGGAGGCGGCAGAAAAGGCAGCGGAAATCCTCAGGGAAAAGGGCGAGGTGGCCCTGCAGTATGGCCCCACGGAGGGATACACCCCCTTAAGGGCCTGGGTGGCGGACTGGCTTGGGGTCAGCCTGGAAGAGGTCCTCATCACCACGGGAAGCCAGCAGGCCCTGGACCTCTTGGGCAAGGTCTTTCTGGACGAGGGAAGCCCCGTGCTGCTGGAAGCCCCCAGCTACATGGGGGCCATCCAGGCCTTCCGGGCCTATGGTCCCCGCTTCCTCACGGTGCCGGCAGGGGAGGAAGGCCCGGACCTAGGGGCCTTGGAAAGGGTCCTGGCCCGGGAAGAGCCCCGTTTCCTCTACCTCATCCCCTCCTTCCAAAACCCCTCCGGGGGCCTAATGCCCCTGGAAGCCCGCAAAGGCCTTTTGGAACTGGCCATGGAGCAGGGCCTCATCCTGGTGGAGGACGATGCGTACCGGGAGCTTTACTTCGGAGAAACCCGGCTGCCTAGCCTCTTTGAGCTTTCCCGGGAGGTGGGCTATCCCGGGGTCATTTACCTCAGCAGCTTCTCCAAGGTGCTGGCCCCGGGCCTTCGGGTGGCCTTTGTCGTAGCCCAACCGGAGGTCATCCGCAAACTGACCCAGGCCAAGCAAGGGGTGGACCTGCACACCCCGGTCCTCAACCAGATCCTGGTGCACGAGCTGGTGAAGGAGGGCTTCCCCGAGCGCCTGGCAAGGATCCGCGCCACCTATAGGGCCAAGGCCCAGGCCATGCTGGAGGCCCTGGGGAAGGAGATGCCCAAGGAGGTGGCCTACACCCGGCCCAAGGGGGG
>NZ_CALLUR010000106.1:0-17227 GCF_938010445.1 uncultured Thermus sp. | reverse complement strand
ATAACGGAAAGCCGGTTCCCCTTCCTCACCAGGGGGTGGTCTTGGGGAAAGCAGGCCTTGAGCTGGGCCAGGGGGATGAGGGGCCAGGCCTCGAGGAAGGCCACCTCCACCGTGTACCAGCGGGGCTTTTCCCGGGTGGCCGTGGGGTCAAAGTAGGGGCTGCTGGGGTCAAACTGGGTGGGGTCGGGGACGCGGGTTCCCACCACCCGGCAAAGCCCGGCGATCCCCGGGGGGTTGGTGCCCGAGTGGTAAAAGAAACAAAGGTCCCCCACCTGCATCTGCAGGAGGTAGTTCCGGGCCTGGTGGTTGCGCACCCCATCCCAGATGGCCTTGCCCTCCCGCTTTAGGTCCAGGATGCTATACACCTGGGGTTCGGACTTGAGAAGCCAGTAGGCCATGGCCCAAGTCTAAAGGGGGCTTTAGCCAGGACCAAACCTTTTGCGAAGGGGTTTTGGGAGGATAAGGCCATGCGCATCCTCCTTTTACCCTCCCTGGTCCTCCTTTCTGCCTGTACCCTCACCCTGGAAGCGGTCTATCCAGGTCACCGTATCACGGGCCTGGAAACGCAAGGCACCTACTGCGCCTCTGCCAATACCCGGGTGGATTTCCGCTTTAGCCTGGAGGGAAGGCTGGATCAGCTGGAGGTTTTCTGGATTCCTGAGGGCCTAAGCCCAAGCCAAGCCCGCCCGGAGGAGCGCTATACCCTTCCGGGGCCGATATATTCTGGAGAGGTCCGGGGCTTTGTGGAGGTCACGCCCTCGGGAGGGATACAGGCGGTTTCCCTGGCCTGGCCTTCGGGGGCGGCGTTAAGGCCCCAGGGCGTCACCGTGGAGCCCTTGCCCGAGCGGAGGCTTTGGCTTCGGGGCCACACCGGGGGCTTGGCTGGGCCCTATGTACGGGCGGCCAACCCGGTGGTCCCCGGCTCCTTCCCCTATTGCGATCCGGGCTGGTAGCCTTAGGGCATGGCGGCTTGGGGAAAAACGCAGACCGGGGAGGTGCGCGCGGAGCTGAAGGCCCTTTTCGGCTCCAGGGCCCTCCTTTCCCCGGCGGAGAAAGGGGTGTACCGCTACGACGCCATCCTGGTGGGGCCGGAGCCTTTGGCGGTGGTCCTGCCGGAGTCCCGGGAAGAGGTAGAGGCCCTGGTGCGCCTGGCCCGGAAGTACCACCTTCCCCTGGTTCCCCGGGGTGCGGGAAGCGGCCTAAGCGGGGGGGCGGTGCCCGAGGAGGGGGCCATCGTGGTGGCCTTCACCCGCATGACCCGCCTGGAGCTGGACCCTGTAGGGCGTACCGCCTGGGCCGAGCCTGGGGTGACCACGGCCCGGATCTCGGAGGAGGCCCGGCCCTATGGGCTTTTCTACCCCCCAGACCCCGCTTCTTGGCGCACCAGCACCCTGGGGGGCAACCTGGGGGAGAACGCCGGGGGGCCCCTGTGCTTCAAGTACGGGGTCACGGGGGATTACGTCTTGGAGCTGGAGTTCGTGGACGCCTGGGGGCAGGTGCACCGCCTGGGCCGGGAGGCTTACGATGTGGCTGGCCTGCTTATCGGCTCGGAAGGGACCTTGGGCCTGATCACCGGGGTGCGGGTGCGGCTCTTTCCCCTTCCCCGGTACCGGGCCACCTTGATGGCGGCTTTCCCCGAGGTGGGCGCCCTGGCGGAGGCGGTCTCCCGGGCCATCGCCTTGGGGGCGGTGCCGGCGAAGCTGGAGTTTTTGGATCCCGTTTGCGTAAACGCCGTGGAGGACTACCTGGGCCTGGGGCTTCCAAGGGGGCATGCCCTTCTCCTGGCGGAAACCGATGGGGAGGACCTCGAGGTGGTCCAGGAGGAGCTCTCCTTGGTGGAGAGGACGGCCCAGGAACTTGGGGCCAGGGTGCAAAAGGCGCGGGACGAGAAGGAGGCGGAGGCCCTTTGGCGGGCCAGGCGGAGCGTGAGCCCCGCCCTGGGCCGCATCCGCCCCAAACGGGTCAACGAGGACATCGCCGTTCCCAGAAGCCAGCTTCCTGAGGTGGTGCGGGAGATCCAGGCCTTGGGGGAGGCCTACGGCCTGGTGGTGGCCCAGTTCGGCCACATCGGGGATGGGAACCTGCACCCCAACATCCTCTTTGACCCCAGGCGGGAGAGCGAGGAACGGGTCTGGGAGCTGGCCCACCAGATCGCCCGGGTGGCCCTACGGCATGGCGGCGTGCTTTCCGGGGAGCATGGGATCGGCCTCATGAAGCGGGAGTTCATGAAGGAAGCGGTGGAGGAAGGGACCCTCGAGGCTTTCCGCACGGTAAAGGCCACCTTGGATCCCCAGGGGCTCCTGAACCCGGGCAAGATCCTGCCCTAACGGGTCTATTTTCACGGGGTTTTGACAGGAAAGGGTCTACCCTGGAGGCATGGATGGCCGGGGCCGGGTCTTCTACTTTGCCAGCTGGGCGGGGTTGGCCCTGGGCCTTTTGCTCCAGGTGAGGCGCTTCCCGCCCCAGGGCCTGGAGGTTCTCGTCCACCTTTTGCTGGTCCTCTGGGCCCTTTGGGCCATGAGCCGGGGCCCCAAGGTGGCGCCCCGCCTTCTCCTCCATCCCCTAGGGGCCTATCTGCTTTTTGAGATGTGGCGGATGGGGGAGGCCTGGCCCTTGGCTGGGCTCTTCACCCCGGCCCTGTACCTGCTTTCCGGGTTCGCCTATCCTCCTTGGTCCTTGGGGCATCTTTTGGGGGCCTTTTGGGGTGGGGTCTTGGTCCTGGCCCCCCTGGTGTGGGGCCGGAACCCGGACGCTTGGCCCCATTTTGCGGTAAGCCAGGTTATCCTCTACAGCCTCACCTTCCTCCTGGCCCGGTTCCGAGAACTTCATGGCCAGATGCGCTTTTGGAAGGAACAAGCCCTAACCTGCCCCCTCACCGGCCTTCCCAACCGCCGGGCCTTGGAGATGGCCCTAGAGCGGGAGGCGGCCCGGGTGGAGCGGGGGGAAAAGCCCTTTAGCCTGGTGATCCTAGACCTGGACGACTTCAAAAAGGTCAACGACACCCACGGTCACCTGGTGGGGGACCGGCTCCTAAAGGAGGTGGCCCAGTACCTGGTGGCCCACGTGCGCCAGGGGGATCTGGTGGGGCGCTGGGGTGGGGAGGAGTTTGCCATCCTCCTTCCTAGGACCCAGGGGGAGGAGGCGATGCAGGTGGCGGAAAGGCTCAGGACCGGGCTTAGCCGCTTGGGGGTCACGGGAAGCTTTGGGGTGGCGGTGTACCAAGGAGATCTAGGGGATCTATTCCAGAGGGCGGATAGGGCCCTTTACCGGGCCAAGGGGGAGGGAAAGAACCGGGTGGAACGGGACCTTTAGGAGACCCGGTACCCCGCTTGCGAGAGCACTTCCCGGGCCCTTGCCCGCTCCTCCCGGCTGGCGAAGCCCAAGCGGATGGCCCCGGCTTCCTCGCGGATGGTGAGGACCTCAATGTCCTTGATGTTGACCCCAGCCTCCCCCAAGGCGGTGGCGATGCGGGCGATCTGGCCCGGGCGGTCGGGCACCTGGACCACCAGGTCGTGCATCTCGGGCAGGAGGCTGCGGCGCACGATGGGGAGGCTATCCCGGGTGCGCTTGGCCTCAACCGCCGCTTGGAGTAGGGCCTCGGGTTCGTCCAAAAGCCCCTCCAGTTCCCAAAGAACCCCCCTTAGCTCCTCTATGGCCTCCTTGAGGGCTTCCTTGTTCTCCACCACCATGTCCCGGCTCATGCGGGGGGAGCCGGAGGCCACCCGGGTCAGGTCGCGAAACCCCCCGGCGGCCAGGAACATGAGGAGGTCCCGGTGGGGGCTATGGGCCACCAGGTGGTTCAGGGCCACGGCCAGGAGGTAGGGGAGGTGGGAGATGCGGGCCACCAGCTGGTCGTGAAGCCCTGGGGGGATCTCCAAAGGATAGGCCCCCAAGGCCTCCACCAGCTGGCGGAGGCTTTCCTTGGCCTGGGGGCTGGTCCTTTCCGTGGGGGTGAGGACCCAGATGGCGTTTTGCAGGAGGCCGGCGTGGGCGTTTTCCACCCCGGCCCGCTCGCTTCCCGCCATGGGGTGGCCCCCCAGGAAGTGGGGGAGGGTGTCCTCGAGGGCCGCCACCACCTTGGCTTTCACACTTCCCACATCGGTCCAGAGGCTTTGGGGGTTGGCCCAGGGGGCCAGGGTCCTCCCCAGGTCCGCCAAGGCCCCCACGGGTGCGGCCAGGATGCCCAGCTCCAGCTCCGCCACCCAGGGCCCCAGGGTGGGATGCACCCGGTCCGCCACCCCCAGGAAAAGGGCCCTTTCCAGGGCCTCGGGGTCTTGGTCGTAGGCGTGGACCTCCTCGGCCAGGAAGCGCTCCTTCAGGCCCAAGGCCACGCTTCCTCCCAAAAGCCCCACCCCAAAGATCCCCACCTTGCCAAAAAGGGGCTTCATCCTAGGACCGGTGCGGAGAGGGTTTTGTCCAAGGCCTCCACCAGGCGGCGGGCCTTTTGCATGAGCTCGGCGAACTCGTGCTCGTGGAGCTGCTGGGCGGCATCGGAAAGGGCCTTTTCCGGCTCGGGGTGGGTTTCCACGATGAGGCCGTCCGCCCCTGCCGCCAGCCCCGCCAGGGCCAAGGGGATAACCCATTCCCGACGGCCTGCGGGGTGGGAGGGGTCCACCCAGACGGGAAGGTGGGTAAGGCTCTTGAGCACGGGGACCGCGGAGACGTCCAGGGTGAAGCGGGTGGCCTTCTCAAAGGTGCGGATTCCCCTTTCCACCAGGATCACCTGCATGTTGCCGCGGGAGAGGATGTATTCGGCACTCATTAGGAACTCCTCCAGGGTCATGCTCATGCCCCGTTTGAGGAGGACGGGCTTCCTAGTCTCGCCCACCGCCTGCAAAAGGGTAAAGTTCTGGGCGTTACGGGCCCCGATCTGCAGGGCGTCGGCGTATTCGGCCACCAGCTCCACCTGGTCCGGGGCGAGGACCTCGGTGACCACGGGAAGCCCCGTTTCCCTTCGGGCCTCGGCCAGGATCTTGAGGCCTTCCAGGCCAAGGCCCTGGAAGGCGTAGGGGCTGGTCCTGGGTTTGAAGGCCCCGCCCCTTAGCATCCCCGCCCCGTGGGCCTTCACGTAGCGGGCGGCCCTTAGGGTCTGCTCCCGGGACTCCACCCCGCAGGGCCCGGCGGCGATCAGCACGTGGCCCCCTCCCGTCTTTCCGGTGGGGAACTCCAGTACCGTGGGGAAGGGCTGGACCTCGAGGCTCGCCAGCTTGTAGGGCTTGGAGATGGGGATCACCTCCGCCACCCCGGGAAGGGCGCGGAAGTGCTCCATGAGCTCCGGGGTGGGCCCGCGGCCGATGGCCCCCACCAAGGTGGTCTCCACCCCCCGGGAAACGTGAGGCCGGTAGCCCACCTTCTCAATCTCCCGAACGACCTCTTCCAGCTCCGCTTCCGTGTGTCCTCGCCGCATCACGATCAGCATGGTTTCCTCCGAAAAGCCTTGGGCGCCCCCTTTTTGGGGGCGCCCTCCTTGCGGAAATACCTCATGCGGACCGCAGGGCGCCCCCGGCGGGATAATAAAAGCCGAAGTGGCGCCTTGGGGTCCGCATATTGCCTCCAAGCATAGGGAAGGGAAAGGACCCTGTCAAGGGGGGAGGCCCCCGCCCGGGGTTCGTACCCCAAGGCTGGCGGTAGGGCGCACCGGCCCGTCTAGGGTCAGGCGGGATAGTAGAGGGGGGCAAAGGGGAGGCCCAGGGCCTGGGCGAAGGCCTTAAGGCCTAAGCGGTCGGGCTCCTCCAGGTGGTAGCGGAAGTTCCAGAGGTAGTGCTCCATTAGGGCCGGGTGGATTCCCAGCCGCGTGGCCTCGGCTTCCGCCACCTCCCCAAGCCGGGCAAGCCCCTGGCGCCGGGCCTTCCTCAGGGCTTGCACCAAGGGCAAAGGGGGAGGGTTCTCCCTGCGGTAGGCCCAGACGGCGAAGACGAAGGGAAGCCGGGTGCGTGCAAACCAGAGCATGGAGAGGTCCACCACCGCCACCTCCCCGAAGCGGGTGGGGAGGGCGTGGGGGGTTTCGGGAAGGCGGTCTAGAAGGCTGGCGTAGGCCCTTATGGCCTTGTCGCCGATGAGGAGGACCCCGTCGTATTCGCCGAGGAGTTCCAGCCCTCCTTCCCGGTTTTCGTACCGGGGGAAGATGCCCCGTTCACCCAAAAGGAGCTTTAAGAGCTCCACGCTGGTGGCGCTTTCCGTGGTGAGGGCGATGCGCCTTAGGCCGGCAAGCCCCCCCTTGTGGAAGAGGTTTACGGAATACACCCGCCCCAAAACGGCCACGGAGAAGTCGGGAAGAAGCCCCAGCTCCTCCTGGTGTTCCAGGTAGAAGTAGCTGGAGACCAGGGAAAGCCCCACCTCCCCCGAGAGCACCATGCGGTTGAGCTCCGCGGGAACCCCATAGCAGAGCCGCCAGCTCCCTGGCTCCAGAAAGCGGTAGAGGGGGGCGGTGTTGGCGTAGAGGGGAACCCCTAGGGCGTAGACCATCAGGCCTCGTTGGGGCCCCTTTCCCCCCAGGGAACCGCCACCTGGTCCCAGACCCGGATCTCCCGGTAAAGGGCGTCCCGTTCCACGGGGATGCGCCCTGCCCTCCGGATGATGCCCGCAAGCTCCCTTTTGGAAAGTCCCTGGGGGGTGGGGCTTCCCGCCATGTGGACGATGCGCTCCTCAATCAGGGTGCCGTCCAGGTCCGTCACCCCCCAGTCCAGGGAAACCTGGGCCAGTTCCGGGGTCAGGGTGGCCCAGTACCCCTTGATGTGGGGGATGTTGTCCAGGTAAAGCCGGGCCACGGCCAGGTTGCGCAGGTCGTCCAGACCGGTGGTGAACCCCCGCTGGCCCAGCTTCTTGGCCAGCGGGTTGCCGTCCGGTTGGAAGGCCAAGGGGATGAAGCTCATGAAGCCCCCGGTTTCGTCCTGAAGGCGCCTGAGGCGGTCCATATGGTCCAGGCGCTCCTCCAGGGTCTCTATGTGCCCGTAGAGCATGGTGGCGTTGGTGGGGATGCCCAGCTCATGGGCCATCCTATGGATGGAAAGCCACCCTTCCGCGGAAACCTTGGCCCGGGCGATCTCCTTGCGCACCCTCTCGGCAAAGATCTCCGCCCCCCCTCCGGGCATGGCGTCCAGCCCCGCTTCCTTGAGGGCCTGGAGCACTTCCCTATAGGGAAGACGGGCGATCTTGGAGAAGTGGTGGATCTCCGCCGCCGTCCAGGCCTTCACCTGGACCCCGGGGAAGGCCTCCTTCAGGGCCCGCACCAGGTCCAGGTAGTAGGTAAAGGGCCTCTTGGGGTGGTGGCCCGCGGTCATGTGGATCTCCGTGAGGCCGGGCTGGTAGCGCTCCCTGACCCAGGCCACCACCTCTTCCACGTCCCAGTCCCAGGCCCCCTCCTCCCCGAACCTTCTCTGGAAGGCGCAGAAGGTGCAGCCCACGTAGCAGATGTTGGTCTGGGAGACGCGGATGGAGTGGACGAAGTAGGTCTTGTGCCCGTGCTTCCTCTCCCGCACCCGGTTGGCCAGGCGCATGAGGCTGGGGAGGTCTGGGGTTTGGTAGAGGACCAGCCCCTCGGCGAAGGTGAGGCGTTCCCCCGCTTCCACCTTTTCGGCGATGGGCCAGAGCTTGGGGTCACGGATACCCTTCACAAGCCCGAGTCTACCCCTTCCCGGAACCTGCGGACTAGGGCCTCCACTTCCCTTTGCCTCCCCCCCACGCTCTTCCCCGGCAGGAGGCCCCGCAGGTAGCGATCGGTGAGGAGGAGGTCCACATAGGGGTAGAGGGTGGCGGCCATCACCGCATCCAATAGGTCCGAAGGCCGGGGCTTGCGGCTTAGGTCCGAGGCCATGCGGGCGAGAAGCTCGGCCAAAAGGCGCACGAAGGGCACCTCCTTAAGCCCGGTGCGGGCCTGGATCTCCTTAAGGGCCGCCTCGAGGGCCTCCCGGTAGGGCAGACCCCGGAGGCTTTCGGGCAGGCCCCAGAAGGGGGAGAGGTCCGCAGGGGCCTCCCAGCTTCCCCCCCTCCAGAGGAAATCCTCCCGGGAAAGCCCCCTCTCCTGGCGCACGGCCACCTCCTGCCAGGGGCGCACCCAGTAGCCTTGGGAGAGCTCGGCGAAAAGGCTTTGCAGGGCGGGCAGGAGGTAGCCGGCCTTTTCCGCAGGGCCCCGGATGGGGTAGAGGGTTTCCAGCACGTGGAAGGGGCTGGGTGGGGCCAGGACCTGGCCCTTAAGGGCCAGGTACAGCTCCCCGAAAACCTCGTGTCCCCGCTGGCCCAGGAGGTGCTTGGCTATGCGGCTGGCGTAGTTTTGGTCCAGATAGACCAGCAAGGGCTATTCTTTGGCCTTGGCCAGCCAAAGGGAGGCGGCCAGGAAGGCCACCCCCCCGGCGAAGAGGAGGAAGTCCAAGGAGGTCTGGGGCTTGAAGGCCGAGGCCTTCTCAAAAAACTTCACCACCAGGATCATGACGATCACCTGGCCCAGCTTCCCCTTCAGGTCCGCCAGGCTTTCCACCGTGAGGACGTTTTCCAAGGGGAGCTCCAGCTTGCGGATGAAAAGCTCAAAAAGGCCCAGGCTGAAGATGAGGAAGACGGCGCTCAAAAGGGCCAGGTCCACGGCGCCCACCAGGACGGGGAGGGCTTCGTCCAGGGGTTTTCTCACCGCCACCAGGGTTTCCTCGAGGGCATGCCAGGCGAAGTAGAAGGCCCCGAGGAGCATGCCCACCACGGGCAGAATCATGAGCCAGCGCAAGGGGTAGACCAGGGTCTCCGGACGCATGGGCGCATTCTAAGGCAGGTAGGGGGCCGTGGGGGAGGTGCGGGTGGAGGCCCGTTCTATCAAGAGGGGCTCAAACCGCACCTCCCGGGGTGGCCCGGCATAGCCCTGCATCCTTTCCAGGAGGAGTTGCGCCGCCCGGGCCCCCATGGCCTCCACCGGCTGGGCGATGGTGGAAAGCCCCACCTCCTCGGTGAAGGGATGGCCGTCAAAGCCCAGGACCCGCACCTCCTTGCCCAGGGTAAGCCCCAGCCTCTCCGCCTCCTCCAAGACCCCCAGGGCCACCTGGTCGGCGCCGGCGAAGACGTTGAGGGGCGGGGAGGCCTTTTCCAGGAAGTACCGGAGGGCAAGCCTGCCGCCTTCCTGGGAGAGGCGGGTGGTGTAGAGGTGCTCCTCGGGAAAGGGGCGGCCCGTGGCCTTGAGGGCTTCCCGGAATCCGGCCAGGCGCTCGGCGAAGACCGTGTGGTGGAAGGCCCGGTCGGGTTCCTCCTCCACCTTTACGGCGAAGATGGGCCCGGGGAAGCGGGCCAGGTACTCCCCGGCCAGGTGGCCGCCCAGAAAGTTGTCCAGATAGACGGAGTCGTACCGGGGATTTTTGGCGTCCACCAGCACCACGGGACGGTCGGTGGGTAGACGGCCCCCTTCAAAGTGCTCGCTGAGGTCGTAGGAGGCCAGGATGAGGCCGTCGGTGAGAAAGGCCAGGGTGGAGCTTTGTAAATAGCGCCTAAGCCGGGCCTGGGAGAGGATGGGAAAGAGGGCCAGGTCGTAGCGCTTTTCCAAGAGCACGCTCTCAATGCCCTCCACAAGCCTGCGGTAAAACTCCGTGGCCACAAAGGGAAGGAGGACCGAGACCGTGTAGCTTCTCCCTCCCGCGATGCGCCGGGCATGGGGGTTGGGGGTGTAGCCCAGCTCCTCCATGGCCTTGAGCACGCGGGCCCGGGTTTCCGGCCGCACCGCCTTGTGGTTGTTGAGCACCCGGCTCACGGTGCCCAGGCCCACCCCGGCCCGGGCGGCCACCTCGAGGATGGTGGGTTTCTTCTTCATGGCCTCAGCACCTCAGGATGTGGAAGCGCTTCATGGAAACTTCCATCCTTAGGATAGGGCAAGCCCCGGCCCTTTGCAAGAATGGGGGCATGGCCTATGTGCTACTGGCGTACCTGTTGGGCTCCTTGGTGGGAGGCCTCCTCTTCTTCCCCGAGGTACGGGCCAAGGACCTTCCCGGGGGCTCTGGGGTTTACCGCCGAAAGGGCCCTTTGGCGGCCCTTTTGGTGGTGGTTTTTGACCTGGGGAAAGGGGCGCTGGCCGCCTGGCTGACCCCGCCGGAGTGGCGGGCCTGGGCGGCGGGGGCCGTGGTGGCGGGGCACAACTGGCCCCTCTACTTCCGCTTCCGGGGCGGGGGTGGGAGTGCCCCCTCCTTGGGCTACTTCCTGGCCTGGCTTCCCGGGGAAACCCTCCTGGCCACGGCCTTGGGCCTGGGGGTGGCGGGGGTCTACCACCTTCTCCACTGGGGGAGGCGCCGGAGGGGCATCTACCCCATTCCCTTTGGGGCCATCTTCGGGTACCTGGCCCTTTTGCTCCTGGCTTCCCCCGAGGGCAGGCTGGGGGCTTTCCTGGCGGCCCTTTTGGTGGGGCTCAGGGGCCTGCAAATCCTTCGGGGAAGATGGTAGCTTTAGGGCATGAAGATCCTCCGGTTCAACGAGGGGCGTTGGGGCATACTGGAAGGGGAGCTGGTCCTGGAAACCGATGGCCCGGGGGGTAACCCCACGGGGAAGCGTTATGACCTGGCGGCGGTTCGCCTTCTGGTCCCGGCCACGCCCAGCAAGATCGTCTGCGTGGGGAGGAACTACAAGGAGCACATCCGGGAGATGGGCCACGACTTCGGCCAGGATCTGCCCAAGGAGCCGGGCCTGTTCCTGAAGGCCCCCAACACCCTGGCCCACCCCGGTAACCCCCGGGACCCCTGGAACACGGGGGATGCGGTGCCCTACCCCTTCTTCACCCAGGAGCTCCATTACGAGGGGGAGCTGGCGGTGGTGATCGGGGACCGCATGCGGAACGTGCCCCCGGAAAAGGCCCTAGACCACGTGCTGGGCTACACCATCGCCGTGGACATCACCGCCCGGGATGCGCAGAGAGAGGACCTCCAGTGGGTCAGGGCCAAGAGCGCGGACAAGTTTTTGCCCCTGGGTCCTTGGCTGGAGACGGATCTGGACCCCCAGAACACCTGGGTGCGCACCTACGTGAACGATGAGCTCCGTCAGGAAGGGCATACGTCCGCCATGATCTTTTCCGTGGCGGAGATTCTCTCCTACATCTCCAGCTTCATGACCTTGGAGCCCCTGGACGTGGTCCTCACGGGCACGCCGGAAGGGGTGGGGGCCCTTAGGCCTGGGGACCGGTTGGAGGTGGCCGTTGAGGGCATCGGCACCCTCCACACCCGGATCGGCCCTAAGGAGGAGCGCCCATGGTGAAGGTCCTGGACCTCCACTTCCAGGGGGCGGAAAGGGTGATCGCCAGCTTCCTCCTGGAGTCCCAGGAGGGGCCAGTGCTGATCGAAACGGGGCCCGAGAGCACCTACCCCCGCCTCGAGGCGGCCCTAAGAGGGGAAGGGGTGGACCCCAGGGAGGTCCGCCACGTCTTCGTGACCCACATCCACCTGGACCACGCCGGGGCCGCCTGGCGGCTGGCCCAGCTGGGGGCCACGGTGTACGTGCACCCGCGGGGGGCCCCTCACCTGGTGGACCCCTCGAGGCTCCTGGCCTCCGCCGAGCGCATCTATGGGGCCATGCTGAAACCCCTTTGGGGAGAGCTTAAGGGTATTGCCCAGGCGCAGGTGCGGGCTTTGGCGGACGGGGAGGTGGTGAACCTAGGGGGGCTTAGGGTGCAGGCCCTGGAAACCCTGGGCCACGCCTCCCACCACCACGCCTACCTGGTGGATGACCTCCTCTTTGCCGGGGACGTGGCCGGGGTGCGGATAGCCCCGGGGCCGGTCCTGCCCCCCACCCCGCCCCCCGACATCCACCTGGAAACCTGGTACGCTTCTTTGGACCGCATCCTGGCCCTGCGGCCAAAAACCCTTTACCTCACCCACTTTGGAGGGTATGGGGACGTGGAGGCCCACCTCCTGGCCCTAAGGGGTGTTTTGGAGGAGTGGGCGGGCTGGGTCCTGCACCGGCTCAAGGAGGGCCTTCCCCTGGAGGTGATGACGGAGCGTTTTGCGACCTACTGGCGGGAAGGCTTGCGGCGGGCCGGGGTGGGGGAGGAAGGGATTGGGCTTTACGAGCTGGCCGATCCCCCTTACATGAACCTGCAAGGCCTGGTGCGCTACTGGCAGAAGCACCATCCCGAGGCTCTTTAGTATGGAGGGGCGCGGGTTTTCCACCCCCTTTCCTTTAGGCCGGCCTGCGCGCATGGCGGTCTTGGCCTCGGGCCGGGGGACGAACCTGGAGGCCCTCCTCGAGGCCTTTCCGCCCGGAAACCCCTGGGGGGAGGTGGTGCTGGTCCTCTCCGACAACCCGGAGGCCTACGCGCTGAGGCGGGCTGGGAGCCGGGGGGTGGAGGCCCTGGCCATCCCCTGGCGGGGGCGGAGGGCCTTTGAGGGGGAGGCCTTGGCCCTCTTGCAGGCCAGGCGCATTGACCTGGTGCTCCTGGCCGGGTTCATGCGCCTCCTTTCCCCGGGTTTTGTGGAGGCCTGGTACGGGCGGCTTTTGAACATCCACCCTTCCCTTCTTCCCGACTACCCGGGGCTAAACGTGCACCGGCGGGTGCTCATGGCGGGAGAGAAGGAAACGGGCTCCACGGTGCACTTCGTGGACCAGGGCATGGACACCGGCCCCATCGTCCTGCAGGGCCGGGTGCCCATCCTGCCCGGGGACACCCCGGAGGCCTTGGAAAGACGGGTGCTTTTCCTGGAGCACCGCCTCTATCCCCAGGCGGTGCGGCTGGTCCTCCTGGGGCTTGCCTTCCCGCCCCCCGAGGAAGGGGAGCTCGCCCCTTGGTTCCGGGCCCTTTCCCCTCGGCAAAGGCCCCTTTACCTGCGGGCGTATGCCCTTCTTAAGGCCTGGGGACAGGAGGCCATGGCGCTAGGGGCCTTCCAGGGCCAAGGAGGCGAGTGGGGAAGAGGGGCCTTTTTGGCCGCCCACCTCCTGGCGGAGGAGCATCCTGCCCTGCGCCGGGAGCTGGCCACCCTGCCTGAGGAGGTCCGGCTTCGGGTGGAAAAGACGCTGGCCCGGGTAGAATCTTCCCCATGAAGGTGCTGGTGGTGGGCTCGGGGGGACGGGAGCACGCCCTCCTTTGGAAGGCGGCGCAAAGCCCCTTGGCGGACCGGCTTTACGCCGCCCCTGGCAATGCCGGGATGGCGGCTTTGGCGGAGCTGGTGCCTTGGAGCGGGGATGTGGAGGCCCTGGCGGACTGGGCCTTGAACGAGGGGATAGACCTCACCCTGGTGGGTCCCGAGGCCCCTTTGGTGGAGGGGATCGCCGATGCCTTCCAAAGGCGGGGCCTTCTCGTCTTCGGCCCCACGCAGAAGGCGGCCATGATTGAGGGCTCCAAGGCCTTTGCCAAGGCCCTTATGGAGCGCTACGGCATCCCCACGGCCCGGTTTAGGGTTTTCCAGGACCCCCTTTCGGCCCTGGAGTACGTGGAGGAAGTGGGGGTACCCATCGTGGTCAAGGACTCGGGGCTGGCGGCGGGGAAGGGGGTGACGGTGGCCTTGGACCTCCACACCGCTAAACAGGCGGTGTCCAACATCCTTTCGGGACCCGAGGGGGGCGAGGTGGTCATCGAGGAGTACCTGGAGGGGGAGGAGGCCACGGTTCTCGCCCTCACCGATGGGGAGGCCATCCTTCCCCTTTTGCCCTCCCAGGACCACAAGCGGCTTGGGGATGGGGACCAAGGACCCATGACCGGGGGGATGGGGGCGGTGGCTCCCTATCCCATGGGTGCGGAAACCCTGCGGCGGGTGGAGGAGGAGATCCTGAAACCCCTGGTCCAGGGCTTGCGGGCCGAGGGTGTGGTCTACCGTGGGGTGGTCTACGCTGGCCTCATGTTGACCCGGGAAGGGCCCAAGGTGTTGGAGTTCAACGCCCGCTTCGGCGACCCCGAGGCCCAAGCCCTTTTACCCCTTTTGCAAAACGATCTGGTGGAGCTGGCCCTAAGGGTGGCCGAGGGGCGGCTTAAGGGGACGGAGCTTTCCTGGCGGGAAGGGGCCTCGGCCTGCGTGGTCCTGGCGGCACCCGGCTACCCGGAAAACCCCAGGAAGGGGATCCCCCTGCACGTGCCCGAGCCGCCGGAGGGGGTCTTGGTCTTCCATGCGGGGACCCGGTGGGAAGGGGGGAGGTTGGTGAGCGCTGGGGGACGGGTTTTGAACGTGGTGGGGTTGGGCCAGGACCTGGAGGAGGCCTTGGGGCGGGCCTATGCCTTCATCCCCCAGGTGGGTTTCCCTGGGGCCCAGTACCGCAAGGACATCGGCCAGAAGGCCCTGAGACGGCGCTGATCCCTTTAGTATTGCAGCTTGGCCAGGGGCAGCTTGGCGCAGGCCTCGAGGGCCTTCCCCAGGGTGGGGTACCCTTTGGCCTTAAGCAGGGGAACCATCCGGGCAAAGACCTCGGCGGTCATGAGGGCGTCCCCCAAGGCGGTGTGCCGCCCCACCACCGGCACCCCGAAGCGTTCCGCCAAGGCTTCCAAACGGTGGTCCTTGAGGTCGGGGAAGAGGAGGTGGGAAAGGAGCAGGGTGTCCACCAGGGGGGGTTGGTGGATCCCCACCCGCCGCAAAAAGGCCATGTCAAAGGCTCCGTTGTGGGCCAGGAGGACGCTATCCTCCAAAAAGGCGCGGAAGGCGGGAAGGACCTCTTCCAGCCGGGGTTTGCCCTTCAGCATCTCCCAGGTTAGCCCGTGCACCTGGCTGGAGGCCTTGGGGATGGGCCGGCCGGGGTCCACCAGGGCCTCAAAGACCTCCTGGCGGAGCACCCTTTGCCCTAAAACGTGCACCCCTCCCAAGGCGATGATGGCGTCCTTTTCCGGGTCCAAACCCGTGGTTTCCAGGTCAAAGGCCGTGTAGAGGAGGCCCTCTATGGGGGCTTCCTCCAGTTCCTCCGGGACTTGCAGGAGGGTAAGGTCAAAGACCACGGCCCTGGGAGGGGGGCCTTCCTGGGCGGGGAGCCTAGGGGCTTCCCGTGCGGGAAGGAGGAGGTGGAGGCGAAAGGCCTCCTTCCAGGCGCTTCCCCCCGAGCGCCCGGCGGCTTCCTCGAGGAGGGGAGGCAACCGGACGCCCCCACCCCCTTCCGGGAGGGTTAGGGTGAGGTGAAGGAAGCCATCCTGCCGCCTGGCTTCCAAGAAGGCTTCCTCTACCTCCTCGAGGGCCTCCGCCAAGCCCCGGGCCAAGGCGTAGGTGTCCGCCAACACCAGAAGCCCCTTGGCCCCCTCCTCCAGGGAGAAGCCGGGGGCGATGCCCGCCTCTCGCTCCAGGGTCTCTAGGAGGAGGGGAAGGAGGTCCTCCGCCAGGACCTCCGCCGCCTGGGGTGGGGGCCTCCAGGAGGCGAGGAGCTGGCCAAGCTCTTCCGCAGTGGCCTTAGCGGTGTTCAGGAGGGCCTGGAGGCGGGGGGTTTGCACCTCCAGGTGCAGCACCTCCACCAAGGCCTTCAGCCCAGCCAGCTTGTCCCGCAGTTGGTGAAGGAGCTTTCCCTCCAAAGCCCCTTCCTCTTTGGCCCCTTCCAGGAGGACCAGGTACCCCTCGTCGCCCTCCAGGGGCACCACCTGCAGCCACAAGGCCCCCTTGGGTCCTTGGGTAAGAAAGCGCTCTTCGGGAAGGCTTAGGGCATGGACCCAAAGCCCCCGGTCCAAAAGGCCCAGGAGGCTTTTGCCCACCCCCAGGCCCTCCCCCAGAAGCCCCCGGGCGGCGGGGTTATAGAGGAGGACCTGGCCCTTGGGGTTGGCCAGGATCACCCCTTGGGGCAGGTGGGCGATGAGCAGGGCCAGCTTCTTGCGCTCCTCTTCCACCAGGGTCTTGGCCTCGGCGATCCGGGCGGCCACCTCCCGTTCCAAGGCCTCCTTTTCCTGAGCCAGGCGGTTGATGAGGTCCGCAAGGGCCTGAAGCTCAAAAGGACCCCGGGGGCGAAGGCGGTGGCCTGGGTTGCTTAGGATCACCTCCGCCTCCTGCCCCAGGGCCCGGGTGGCCGCCAGGTAGCCGAGAAACACGGGATAGAGCAAGGCTCCCAGCACCAGGAGGAAAAGAAACCCCACGAAAAGGAGTGCCGGCATCCTGGCCTGGAGCAGACGGAGGAACTCCCGGGCTAGGGCCTCCTCCCCTTGGAGAAGGAGAAATAGCCCCAAGGCCACCGTACCCCCCACCAGGAGGAGGCCCAGAATGAGGGCGCCTAGAAAGCGGAGGGCTTCCCTCATCCTCCTACCAGCCTTTCCACCTGGGAAAGAAGGTCCTGGGTGGCGAAGGGCTTGGCCATGAAGGCCTCGGCCCCCAGGGCCAGGGCCTTGGCCCGGTCCGCCTCCCGCCCCCGGGCGGTGAGGACCAGAACCTTGGGCCTTTGCGGTAGGGTTTTGGCCTTTTCCAGCACGGCAAAGCCATCCAGGCCCGGAAGCATGAGGTCCAGCACCAGGAGGTCATAGGCCTCCCCCTCCAGGGCTTTTAGGGCTTCCTCTCCCGTGCGGGCCAGGACCACCTCGTACCCGGCCCTCTTCAGGAGGAACTCCAGGGGTACCAGGATGCTTTCCTCATCGTCCACCACCAGGATTCTCATGGCTCACCTCCAAAGGCAGGGTGAAGGCGAAGGAGGCCCCATTCCCCTCCCTACTTTCCAGCCAGATTCGGCCCCCCAATCCTTCCACGAGCCTCTTGGCCAGGAAAAGCCCCAGGCCTGTGCCGCCGGAAAAGCTCTGAAAGGGTTCAAATACCAGGGCCTTGGCCTCTTGGGGTACCCCGGGCCCGTCGTCTTGGATGCGGAAAAGGACCTCGTGGTTGCCGGGAGCCACCTCGAGGCGCACCCGGCTTCGGGCGTGGCGCAGGGCGTTGTGCAGGAGGTTTAGGAGCACCTGGAGTACCCGGTCGCGGTCGGTGAGGGTTTGGACCCCTACCAGCTGGCTTTCCATTGTAATCCCCCTTTCCCGGGCCAGGGGTTCCACCAAGGCCAAGGCCTCCTCCGCCAGGGCCTTAAGGTCGGTGGGGCTCCTGGCCAAAGGCACGCCGGCTTGCAAGCGGGTGTAGGCCAAGACCTCCTCCACCAGGCGGGAAAGGCGGGCAGCTTCCTTGGCCAGAAGGGCGGTGAAGCGGCGCCTTTCCTCCTCGCTGAGGTCGGGGTTGGCCTCGAGGATCTCCGCCAAGGCCCGCACCGCGGTGAGGGGGGTCTTGAGCTCGTGGGAGACGGCGGCCAGGATCTCGTCCTTGGCCTGGTCCAAGGCCTTTAGGCGTTCGTAGGCCTCGGAAAGCTCCCGCTTGGCCTCCTCCAACGCCCGGGCGTAGGCCCGCACCTCCCGCGACTCCCG
>NZ_CALLUR010000105.1:0-29334 GCF_938010445.1 uncultured Thermus sp. | reverse complement strand
GGCCACCCGGGAAAAGCCCCGCTGGTACACGGTGGAGGTGGCCTTCCTCGAGGCCTGGCCCCTCATCCCCCTGGCCCAGCTCAAGGCCTGCTTTCCCCAAGACCACCCCCTGGTGAGGAAGGGGAACCGGCTTTCCGTTATGCCGGTTCCCCCGGAGGTGGCCGAGAAGCTTATTGCGCGGAAAGGGTGCCGATGATCTTGAAGAGGGGCAGGAACATCCCCGCCACGATCATGCCCACGATCACCCCCAGGAAGATGATCATGAGGGGCTCAATGGCCGCGGTGAGGCTGGCCACCGCCTCGTCCACCTCCCGCTCGTAGAAGTCGGCGATCTTGGAAAGCAGGGTATCCAAGGCCCCTGTTTCCTCGCCGATGGCCACCATGGAGCTCACCATGGGCGGAAAGACGAAGGGGTGCTGGGCCAGGGTAAGGTTCAAGGGTTCCCCTTGTTGCACCTTGAGCTTAGCCATGTCCACGATCTCCTCCACCACGCTATTGCCCGCGGTTCCCTTGGTGATGTCCAAGGACTCCACGATGTTCACCCCGCTGGAAAGGAGGAGGGCCAGGGTGCGGGAAAAACGGGCCACCGCCGTCTTGCGGTTTAGGTTGCCGAAGACGGGCACCCGAAGCTTCACGCGGTCAATGGCCTTCCGCCCCTGGGGGGTGCCATAGTACCAGCGGTAGACGAAGAAAAGGACCACGGCCAACAGCAAAAGGGGCAGGGTGGCCGCCCGGAGGAAGTCCGAAAGGGCGATGAGGAAGCGGGTGAGGAGGGGGAGCTCCGAGCCCAAATCCGTGAGGATCTGGGCAAACTGGGGCACGATGCCGGTGAGGAGGAAGTAGGCCACGCCCACGGCAAAGACGAAGACGATGGTGGGGTAGGTCATGGCACTACGGATCTTGCCCCTCAGCTCCAGGTCCTTCTCCAGGAAGGTAGCCAAGCGGTCCAGGATCACGTCCAAACCGCCCGAGGTCTCCCCAGCCCGCACCAGGTTCACGTAAAGCCGGGAGAAGAGCTTATGCTTGGCCAGGGCGTCGGAGAAGGCCATGCCGCCTTCTATGTCGGTGCGGACCTTCTTGATGATCTCCCGGAACTTCTTGTTCTCCGTCTGCCTTTCCAGAATGGAAAGGGACTGGAGAAGGGTGAGGCCCGCCCCCAGCATGGTGGCCAGCTGCCGGGAAAAGATGGCCAGGTCCTTTAGCCCAGGCCCCCTCTCCAAAGCGGGAAGGCGCACCTCCGCCTGCAGGCCCCTTCCCGGCTCCTTGATCTCGGCCACAAAAAGACCCCGGTCCCTAAGGAGCCTGGCGGCGGTGCGCAGGTCCTCGGCCTCAATGGTGGCCTCCACCAGGCGGCCCTGGCGGTCGCGGGCCTTATACTGGTAGACCGGCATGGTAGAAGTATACCAGAAGGTCCAGGAAGCGGCGGAGACCCTCAAGGGCGGGGGCCTGGTGGCCTTTCCCACCGACACCGTCTGGGGGGTGCTGGCCCGGATGGAGGATGAGGCCGCCTGCCGGCGCATCTACGCCCTGAAGGGACGGGGGGAGGAAAAGCCCTTGCAGGTACTGGTGGCGGATCTGGAAAGCGCCTTGGGCCTGGCGGACCTGGGGCCTCTTAAGGGGAAGTTCCTGCGCCTGGTGGAGGCCTTCTGGCCTGGCGGGCTCACCGTGGTGGTGCCGGGGCGAAACATTCCCCCTTGGATCAGCCGGGATGGCTCCGTGGGGCTCAGGATGCCGGACCACGGGCTTCTTAGGGAGCTCCTCCGCCAAGTGGGCGGGTACGCCGCCGCCACCAGCCTCAACAAAAGCGGAGAACCCCCGGTCCGCACAGAGGCCGAGGCCCGGGCCTTCGCCGTGGACTATGTCTTCCCCGGGGAGGCGAAGGGCCTAGCCTCCAGCGTGGTGGACCTGCGCACGGGGGAGGTCCTCAGGGAAGGGTCCATTCCCCAGGAGGCCCTTTGGCCTTACCTGCAAGATGCCTAGCCTAAAGGCCGAGCTTCTAGCGGTCCTCTTCGCTGCGGGCAGGCCCGTGTCCTTACGGGAACTAAAGGCCTTGGGCCATCCGGAGGAGGGGCTTTTGAGGGCGCTTCGGGCCTTGGAGGCGGAACTCGAGGAGGGAGGCCTAGGGGTGGCCCTGGAACGGGTGGCGGGAGGCTGGCGGCTGGTGGTGCACGAGGGAGTTCTAGGGGCCGTGGAAAAGGTCCTCAAGCCCAGCCCGCCTCGGCTTTCCAAGGCGGCCCTGGAGGTCCTGGCCCTCATCGCCTACCACCAGCCCGTGGCCCGGGCGGAGTTGGAGGCCATGCGGGGCAAAAGCGTGGAGGGAGTCCTGGACAGTCTCTTGGAACGGGGGCTCATCCGGGTGGTGGGCGAGAAGGAAGCCCCGGGCCGGCCCAAGCTCTATGGCACCACGGAGCGCTTCCTGGAGGTATTCGGCCTGGAAAGCCTAAAGGACCTCCCGCCCCTCGAGGACGGCCCACCCCTCCTCCTCCGGGGCTAGGGCCTCCCGCGCCGGGATGGGCAGGGGGCTAAAGAGTTCGTTCTGCCGCACGAAAGCCAGGAGAAAGCGGCCCAATAGCCGCATCTGGCTTCGGTGGGCCCGGATGGCCTTTTCCTTAAGCCTCACCTCCTCCTCGCCCAGGGGAAAGCGGCGCCAAGGGAGGCCCCTTCCCCTAGGGGGCGGGTAGAGGGGAAGCCGGGGATGGAGCCCTTTGGGCAGGGGGTACTGGTACCCCCCGTGGATGAGGTAGTACTCCAGCCGGTCCTCCATTCCCAAGGAAGCCGCCGCCTGCATGCCCAAGTAGGCCGCCGCCTGGTGGTCCCGGTGGGCGTCCAGGGGGCTTGGCAGGAGGATGCGGGTGGGCTTAAGGCTGGCCAAAAGCTCCACCAAGGTGGCCTCCAGGGCCTTGCCCGTGTAGGGAAGCCCCAGGCGGTAACACCCGGGGTAGGCCACCGCCTTAAGCCCGGTGTAGGGGCTTTCGTAGGGCAGGTAGTAGTGGGAGGTGAAGAGGGCGAAAAGCCCTTGGTCGGGAAACCCCAGGAAATAGGCGTTATCCCGGGGAAGGCCCAGGACCTCGAGGCCCCGCCAGGCCTCCACCATGCGCCTTAAGGCCAGCCGGCGCATGGCCTCCTTGGAGGGCAGAGGGCTTCCCGCAGCCAGGTCAAAGGCATCCCCCGAGGTGAGGTAGACCACGCTCACCCGCCCTCCCCTTAGGAGGGTGCGGCGCATCAGACCCGCCGCCGCCAGCACCTCGTCGTCCGGGTGGGGGGCCAGGAGGAGGAGGTGCTCCCCCGGCTGGGGTTGCGGATAGGGAGGAAGCCTCCGCACCCGGAGGGAGGTGGTAAGGGCGTGGTAGTAGGCGAAGATGAACCTCCCGTTGATGAAGGCCCAAACCCCCAGGGCCGCCAGGATGAGCCCCACCCGCTCCGCCCAGAGGAGGCCCAGCCAAAGCCTTAAGGCCTCCGCCAAAACCAGGTAGAGGGCCAAAAGGAAGAGGAGCCACTGCCAGGGAGCCAGGCGGCGCACAAGGGGCATTGTACAGACTAAAGTGGTCCTGTGGCCCTCCTTCGCCTCGCCGAGGAAAAAGACCTCCCCGCCATCGCCCGGCTTTCCCACCGGACCCTCCTCCTGGGGCGGGAAGGCCCTTTGGTCTTCCCCAGCCAGGAGCTTTGGGGGGAGCTCTTCGTAGCCCCTTACCTGAGGCGGGGATGCTGCTCCCGGGTGGCGGAGGAAGAAGGGGAGATCCTGGGCTACATCCTGGGCGCCTGTTCCCACCTCGCCCTCACCCTTTACCTCCTTCCCCGCATACCGGTCCTTCTCCTCAAGCTTCTGCTAGGCTGTTACGGACCACCTCTTCCCCACCTCCGCTACCTCCTGAGGCTCCTCCTCTTCCCAGGCCCTAAGGCCCCCAAGAGCCTTTACCCCGCCCACCTCCACATCGCCGTGGATCCCAAGGCCCAGGGGAAAGGCCTGGGAAAGGCCCTCCTTAGGGATTTTCTGGATTGCCTAAAGAAAAGCGGGGTAAAAGGGGTGCAGCTTTCCACCACCCGGGCCAACGCCGCCGCCCGGAAGCTCTACGGGAGCCTGGGCTTCCGCCTCTACGCCAAGCAGGCCAGCCCCTTCTGGGCCCCCTACCACGGCCATCCCGTGATCCACGAGGTCTGGGTCAAGGAACTCTAGGCGCAGGCCGCAAAAGCCATAATGGAAGGGTGCTGCCCGAGGCCTTAAGGGGGTGGGAAAGCTACCGGGACTGGCTGGAGGCCGACCCGGAGTTCCAAGGGCGGATCGTCTTCGCCCGCACCCTTCCCCCCAGTCCCCCCAAGACCGTCCCCTACCGGGGGGCCTTCGCCGGGGTCCTCGAGGCCTTGGGCCTGAAACCCTTCGCCCACCAGAAGGAGGCCCTCCTTAGGGTGGAGGAAGGGAACAACGTGGTCATGGCCTACTCCACCGCCGCCGGTAAGAGCCTGGTCTTCCAGGCCCCGGTGCTCAAGGCCGCCCTGGAGGGAGGGACCAGCCTCCTCCTCTTCCCCACCAAGGCCCTGGCCCACGACCAACTGCGGCGCCTCAGGGCCATGGCCGAGGCCTTGGGGGTCCAAGGGGTTTATCCCTACGATGGGGACACGCGCGCCGACCTTAGGCGGAAGGCTCGCCAAGAGGGCATGGTCCTCCTCAGCAACCCCGATATGCTCCACTTCGGCCTCCTGCCCCGGCACGGGGAGTGGGCCCCCTTCCTTTCCCGGCTCCGCTACCTGGTGCTGGACGAGCTCCACGCCTACCGAGGGGTCTTCGGCACCCACGTGGCCCTGGTCCTCTTCCGCCTCCTGCGCCTGGCCCGCCACTACGGGGCCAACCCCCAGGTGATCGCCGCCAGCGCCACCATCGGCAACGCCAAGGAGCACGCCGAAGGTCTGACCGGCCTTCCCTTCGTGGAGCTCCGGGAGGAGGTGGCCCGCTCGGAACGGGAGCTTTTGGTGCTCCTGCCCAAGCCCCTGGACGCCAAGGGGGAGAGGCGGCGAAGCCCCCTCCTGGAGGCCGCCTACCTGGCCCGGGCCTTGGCGGAAGGGGGTTTAAGGGGAATCATCTTCACCAACGCCCGGAAAAGCGCGGAGCTCATCGCCCGCTACGCCGCCCACCCCAAGGTGCGCCCCTACCGGGCGGGCTACACCGCCAAGGAAAGGCGCCGCCTGGAGGAGGGCTTGAAGTCTGGGGAGGTGCGGGTCCTGGTCTCCACCAGCGCCTTGGAGCTGGGGGTGGACATCGGGGAACTGGACGCCGTGGCCTTGGTGGGGTACCCCGGGTCCATCTCCGCCTTCTGGCAGCGGGCGGGCAGGGCGGGAAGGGGGAGGCGGAGGGCCCTGGTGGTCTACATCCCCCGGGAGGACCCCTTGGACGAGTACTTCCTCCACCGGCCCGAACTCCTCCTAAGGACCCCTCCTGAGGTGGCGGTGGCGGATCCGCAAAACCCCGTGCTCTGCCCCCTCCACCTGCACGCCGCCGCCTGGGAGAAACCCCTTGTGCGGGAGGAGATCCTCTGCCCGGAGGCCTTGGCCCAACTTAGGGAAAAGGACGGGCGCTACTACACCCCCAGGCGCCGCCCTCACCGGGACATCTCCCTGAGGGGCCTGGGGACCACCTTCACCCTAAGGGGCCCGGATGGGGAGGTCCTGGGCTACCTGGACGAGCGCCAGGCCTACTGGGAGGCCCACCCGGGGGCGGTCTACCTGCACGGGGGGGAGAGCTACCTGGTGCGGAACATCGACCCCCAAAGGCGGGAGATCTGGCTTCTTCCCGCCCTCGAGGACTACTACACCGAGCCCCGGGCGGAAACCCATCTGGAAGTCCTCTCCGGGGAAGCCTTGGCCCATGGGGTCTGGGTGGGCCAGGTGGTCTTGCGGGAGCGGGTGGTGGCCTATGCCAAGAAGCGCTTCTTCACGGGAAGCGTCCTGGAAGAAGTGCCCTTGGATCTGCCGGAGATCACCTTCCCCACCGAGGCCCTTTGGTTCCACCCCCCCTTGGTGGTCCCATCCCACCGGATCCCCGGGGGCATCCACGCCCTGGAGCACACCTTGATCGGCCTTTTGCCCCTTTTCGTCCTGGCGGAAAGGCAGGACCTTGGGGGGCTTTCCTACCCCTTCTACCCTAAGCCCCTGCCCTCGGGCGGCGGCCCCACCATCTTCATCTACGACGGCTACCCCGGGGGCGTGGGCTACGCCCGCCAGGCGGCCCGCCGCTTCCCCCAGTGGATCCAGGCGGCCTTGGAGCTCCTCAAGGCCTGCCCCTGCCAGGAAGGTTGCCCCCGGTGCGTCCTCTCCCCCAAGTGCGGCAACGGCAACCAGTACCTGGACAAGGAAGCGGCCCTTTTCCTGGCCGCCCACCTCACCCTCTCCCTACCCCAGAGGACCCTGCATTAGACTTTAGCCATGACCCCCAGGGCCACCGCCACCGGCCACGCCATAGAGGAAAGCCCCGAGGCCTTCTTCGCCCGTTTCCGAGCCCATGGGGTGGAGGCTTACCTGTTTCCCGAACCTTGGGGAAGCCCCTTGCTGGAGGGCCTGGCCCGGGGCCAGGTCTTCTACGCCTTGGACCGGGGTACCCCCCCTGCCCCCACCGGCCCCACCTGGGTGCTCCTGCACGGGATGGTGCGGGAGGCCAAACCCTTAAGAGGGGAGGCCTTCTGGCAACGGGAGGGGGCCTCCTACCGCCTAGGGGGGAAAGCCCTCCCCTTGGCCGAGGGCTTTTACTTGCTGGAAAGCCTCCTGCCCCTGGTGGTGTATGCGGAAGATCCCTTGCCGGAGATGGCCGAGGTGCTCCTCTGGCCACCTCTAATGCTCTTCCGGGAGTGAGATGCGCTGCGAATGCGGGCAGAAAAACCCCCCCGAGGCCCGTTTTTGCATGGCCTGCGGCCGGGCCCTGGGGGCCCTTTTGCCCGAGGAAAGGCGGTATGTAAGCGTTCTCTTCTACGATCTGGTGAACTCCAGCCAGCACTTCCAAGCGGGCCTCCAGGTGGCCTACCAGCACCTGCAGGAGGCCCTCGAGGAGGCCGCTCGCGTGGCCCGGGCCCAAGGAGGTTTCGTCCACCGCTTCCTGGGGGATGGGATCCTGGTCCTCTTTGGGGCCCCCAGGGCTCGGGGCAAAGAGCCCTGGCGGGCCCTGGAGGCCGCCTTGGAGATGGTGCGCACCTCCCCTTTGCCCGCCCGGGCCGGGGTGGCCAGCGGGGAGGTGCTTTGGGCCCCCTTGGGAAGCGGCCAGGCAGGCGAACCCACCGCGGTGGGCCCCCCGGTGGTCCTGGCGGAGCGGCTCAGCAAGATGGCCCTTCCGGGAGAGGTGCTCACCGAGCCCCAAACCCTGGCCCTGGCCCGAGGGGTGGAGGCGGAAGGCCTGGGCCTCCGGGAGGCCAAGGGCCTGGGAACGGTGGAGGTGTCCCGGGTGAAGGCGGTCCAGGTAGGGCTGGACCCGGACGGCCAGGCTCTTCTGGCCCTCCTTCAGAAAACCTTCGGCCGCTTCCCCGCCCGCCTGAACCTGGTGGGCCCGCCGGGAAGCGGCAAAACCCTTCTTCTGGAGAAGTTTTTGGAAGCCTTTCCTCACCCCGTGGTGGTCCTGGAGCGCATGGGGCCGGAAACCCCCTTGCGGACCACCCTGCGCCAGGCGGTGGAGAAGGCCTTTGGTGAACCGGAAGCCCTCTTAGCCCTGGCGGACCTTTCCCCCGAACTTGCCCTGGCCTGGCGCTACAGCCTGGGCCTCGAGGAAAAGGGCCCCGAAGGGACCAGGTTGGCTAGGGTGGCCCGCCCTCCCTGGGATCGCACCACCCTGGAGGCGGCCATTTACGAGGCCTGGAAAAGGGTTTTGCAAAACCTGCCCCACCCCCTCCTCCTGGTGGCCAAAAACCTCCATGCCCCAGATCGCATCCTGCGGGCCCTTCTTCGGCACCCTTTCCCCAACCTCTCGGTCCTGGCGGAAAGCCGCAGGCCCTTATTCCCGCCTATCCTGGAGGTCCAGGGCCTCAAGGCCCCTCCCCTACTGGCCCTGCAACCCGCCCTAGACGCCCTCCCCCCGGCGGAACGCCAGGCCCTTTTGATCCTGGGGGTGCTGGAGCAGGACTCCCCCCTCCTGGAGGAAGAAAGGCGCAAAGGAGACCTGGTGGAGCTCCTGCAGGGGCTAGCGGGCAGCTTTTCCGCCGAACGCCTGGAGGAGGAGGGCCTGGTGCAAGGGGGCAGGGTCCTACCCGAGATCGCCCAGGCGGCCCGGGCCCTGGTGCCGGAGGAGCGGGCCAAGGCCTGGCACCAGGCGGCGGCCCGCTTTTACCGGGAAAAGGGGGCCCTCTGGCCCATGGCCCACCACCTGAAGGAGGCCGGGCAGGTGCAGGAGGCGGTGCAGGCCCTGAGGCTTCTCGCCCAGGCCGCCTGGCGGCAAGGCCACCCCGAACAGGCCATTCCTCTTTACCACGAGGCCCTGAAGGCCGCCCCACCCTCCTGGCGGGAGGCCTTGGCCAAGGAGCTCCAGGATGCCCAGGCTTCCTTAGGCCAAGCGGAGGAGGCCCAAGGGGGCCCTAGGTCCGAAGACCCCGTGCTGGAAGCCCTCCGCCAGGCCCAGCATCCCTTACACCTCCTTCCCCTCCTGCCCAGCCTCAAGCCCTACCCCCTGGAGGAGGCCCAGGCCCGGCTTAGGGTGGCGGGGGCCCTTTGGCGGGCCTTCCAGCCCCGGCAAGCCCTGGAGGTCCTCACCGAGCCCCATCCCCTTATCCCCGCTTCCCTACGCCTCCACCGGCAGAGCCTAAGGGCGGGCCTCCTCATGGACCTGGGCCGCTACGCCGAAGCGGAGGCCCTGCTAACCGAGGCCCCGCCCGGGGACCTGGAGTCGGAAACCCGCTTCCACGCCACCCGGATCCGCCTCCTTCTGGAAACCGGCCGCCTCCCCCAAGCCCTGGAGGAGGGCGAGGCCGCTTACCACCGGATGCCCCACCCCTGGCTGGCTGCCGCCCTCCTCTCCACCTGGACCCTAAGGGGGCGGTTCCGGGAGGATCTCTTCCAGGCCGCCCTGCACCACCCGGACGGCAAGGCCCTGGGGGTATTGGCCCTGGCCCACCACCGCTGGCAAAAGGGCCATGATCCCACCCCCCTCCTGAAGGAGGCCCTGCGGGAGGCCAGGAGGCTTTCCAACCCCTACGTGTACCACCTGGCCCTGACCTCCCTGGCCCTTTACCTCTGGCCCAAGGCCCCAAGAAGGGCCCAGACCCTCTCCCAGTACCTCCTCTACCAGACCCACCGCACGGGCTTCGCCGTACACCTGGAGGTGGCCCGGCTCCTAAGGGCCCAGCTCCTCCTTGAAGGGGGGGAGAGGGTGGAACACCTCCTGGGATTCACCCCCTCTGTGCCCCTAACTCACGTCTGGCAGAAGGTCCTCCTGGGGGAGGAACCCCAAGGGGACCTCCGGGGATACGGTATCCTGGGAAGGTGGGTCCTGAGGCTTTGGCGTGAGCGGGGGGTAGGATGGAGGCGGCCCATGCGGTAGAGGCCATCAAGCGTCGCCTCTCCCTAAGGGAGGTGGTTGCCCGGTACGTGGCCCTAAAGCCCGCAGGCCGCGGCCGCTGGAAGGGTCTTTGCCCCTTCCACCAGGAAAAGACCCCCTCCTTCTACGTGGACGAAGAGAAGGGGCTCTTCCACTGCTTCGGTTGCAAGGCGGGAGGGGATCTCTTCGCCTTTGTGGAAAGGATTGAAGGCCTGGACTTCCGGGAGGCCTTAGAGCGCCTGGCGGAGGAGGCAGGGGTAGAGCTCCCCAAGGGCGGGGCTCCCGCCAAGCGCCGGGAGCTTCTGGATGTCCTCAAGCTTTCCCAGGAGTACTTCCTGGAGGGGCTTAAGGCCTCCCTCGAGGCCCAGGCGTATCTGGAGGGCCGAGGCCTCAACCCGGAAAGCATAGCCCGCTTTGGCCTGGGCTATGCCCCCCCCAAGGGGGATGGCCTCCTCACCCACCTGAGCCGGCACGGCATCAGCCCGGAGGAGGGCCTTAAGGCCGGGGTCCTGGCGGAAAAGGACGGGCGCTTCTACGACCGCTTCCGGAACCGCATCACCTTCCCCATCAAGGACCAGCTGGGGCGGATCGTGGCCTTCACGGGAAGAGCCTTGGGGGAGGAAACCCCCAAGTACCTGAACTCCCCGGAAACCCCCCTCTTCCGCAAGCGGGAGGTGCTCTTCGCCTACCCCGAGGCCAAGGCCAAACTGCGCGAGGGGCGGGCCATCGTGGTGGAAGGGCTTTTTGACGCCATCGCCCTCCACCAGATGGGCTTCACCGAGGCGGTGGCGGTTTTGGGCTCGGGGCTTTCCGAGGAGCAGGCCCACCTTTTGGCCATGCAGGAGGTGCGGGAGGTCTACCTGGCCTTTGACGCCGACGAGGCCGGACAAAAGGCCACCCTGCAGAGCCTGGACCTCTCCTTGGCCCGGAAGTTCCTCTTCTATGCCGTGCGCCTGCCCCGCAAGGACCCCGGGGAGCTCCTTCTCCTCCCTGAGGGCCCGGCCCTCTTCCAAAAGGCCCTGGAGGAGGCCCTCCCCGAGGTGGAGTTCCGCTTCCAGGAGGCCAGCCGGGGCCTCGACCTAACCCGGCCCGAGCACAAGCGCAAAGTATTGGAAGCCCTCACCCCCAGGATGCTCTCCCCGGAGCCCTTTGATCCCGTGGCCGACCGCCTCAAGGCCCTGGTGGTGGAGCGGTTAGGGCTTTCCCCGCGCCAGCTGGAGGACTACCTGGCCAGCCTCAAGCGGGGCAAACGCCCACCCCCCCAACCCCCCAAGGCCGAGCCCAAAAACCGGGTCCTCCTTTTGGAGCTGGACGTGATGGCCCTCCTCCTCTCCCTGCCGGAGGAGCGCTTTGCCGAGTGGGTGCACCACACGGCCCTTCACGTATGGCCCCCGGAAGGCTCCCTGCTCTCCGAGTTCTTGGAGCTGGCCAGCCGCGAACCCCGACGGGATTACCTGCGCCAGGTGCTAAGCCGCAAAGAAGCGGGGGGCATCCTTCTGGAAAGGCTGATGCTGGTCCCCTCCATGGACGAGCCCAGGTTCCCAGAACTCCTGGAAAAAACCCTGGCCCGCTTGCGGGAAGCCTATTACCTGGAGCGTCGGGCCAAGCTGAAAGAAGAGCTTCACCGCAACCCCAGCCTGGAGATCCTGCGAGAAATCCAGGAACTGGACCAGGCCATTGAGGCGGAAAGGCGCATCTACCGTAACCTTTGAGGTAGAATCCTTTCGGGCATAGGCCCATGGAGGTACAGGATGAAAAGCCCCGTTCGCGTGGCGGTCACCGGCGCCGCAGGCCAGATCGGCTACAGCCTTCTTTTCCGCATCGCTGCAGGGGAGATGCTGGGAAAGGACCAGCCCATCATCCTCCAGCTCTTGGAGATCCCCCAGGCCCTCAGAGCCCTGGAAGGGGTCATCATGGAGCTGGAGGACTGCGCCTTCCCCCTCTTGGCGGGGATCGTGGCCACGGACGACCCCAAGGTGGCCTTTAAGGACGCCGACTACGCCCTTTTGGTGGGGGCGGCCCCCAGGAAGGCGGGCATGGAGCGCCGCGACCTCCTGGAGATGAACGGCCGGATCTTCACCGAGCAGGGCCGGGCCCTGGCCGAGGTGGCCAAGCGCCAGGTCAGGGTCCTGGTGGTGGGCAACCCCGCCAACACCAACGCCCTCATCGCCTACAAAAACGCCGAGGGCCTGGATCCCAGGAACTTCACCGCCATGACCCGGCTGGACCACAACCGGGCCAAGGCCCAGCTTTCCAAGAAAACCGGGGTTCCCGTGGACCGCATCCGCCGGATTGCCGTATGGGGCAACCACTCCTCCACCATGTTCCCCGACCTCTTCCATGCGGAGGTGGACGGCAAACCCGCCTTGGAGCTGGTGGACATGGAGTGGTACGAAAAGGAGTTCATCCCCACCGTGGCCCAAAGGGGAGCGGCCATCATCCAGGCCCGGGGTGCCTCCAGCGCCGCCAGCGCCGCTAACGCCGCCATTGAGCACATCCGCGACTGGGCCCTGGGCACCCCTGAAGGGGACTGGGTTTCCATGGCCATCCCTTCCGACGGCTCCTACGGGGTCCCCGAGGGGATCGTCTACTCCTTCCCCGTCACCGCCAAGGATGGGAGGTACGCGATCGTCCGGGGTTTGGAGATCAACGACTTCGCCCGGAAGCGGATGGAGATCACCGCCCAGGAGCTTCTGGACGAGATGGAACAGGTAAAGGCTCTGGGGCTCATCTAGGGCTTCCGCACCCCACCCTGGCCCAAGGCCAGGGTGGCTTACGTTTTCCTCCAGGCCTCCGGGGCCCAAGGGTAGACCACCCAGGCCTCCGTGGCCTCGGCGTACACGTCGGGTTGGTCCGGCACCTGGTTCCGGCCGGGCTTGAAGTGCAGGGTGGCCACCAAGGGAAAACCGCCCGCCTGGCGCACCCGGAGCTTCACCGCCAGGGCTGTCCGCCCCGAGTCCCACACGTCATCCACCACCAAAACCCTTTTGCCAAAAAGCACAGGATCCGGGGGAAACTGCAAGAACACCGGCTCAGGAAGAGCCTCCTCCCCCTCGTAGAACCTCACCGCTGCCGTCACGATGTCCCGCATTCCCAAGGCCTGGGCCAGAAGGGCCGTGGGGATGAGCCCGCCCCGGGCGATGCCCAGGATGAGGTCAAACTCCTCCCCCGGAAGCCTCCCAACCAGGTGGCGCACCAGGCGAAGGAGATCCTCCCAGGAGAGGAAGGTCCTTTCCATCAGGGCTTATCCAGCTCAAAGGCCTGGTGCACCGCCCTTAGGGCCGCCTCGGCATACTGGGCGGGGATGATGACGGAGATGCGCACCTCGCTGGTGGCGATCATCTCAATGTTGGCCCCGGTGGAGGCCACCGCCTGGAACATCTTGGCGGGGATCTCCGGGGCCGAGGCCAACCCCACCCCCACGATGGAGACCTTGGCGATGTCAGGGCGGAGAAGGGCCTCCCCCCCGATCTCGGCCAGGACGGGTTCCAGGGCCTCGAGGGCCTCCTGGGCAAAGTCCTTCTTCACGGTAAAGGCCATCTGCTGCCGGGAAGGATCGTGCCCGGGAACCCCTTGGATGATCATGTCCACGGCGATGCCCCGCTCCGCCAGGGCCTGGAAGACCTTGGCGGCGATCCCCGGCTGGTCCGGGATCCCAATGAGCCCGATCTGGGCGTGGTCCAGATCCAAGGCCGCACCCGTCACCACCTTGCCCATCTCCATGTTGACCTCCTTCACCAAGGTACCGGGGTTATAGGAGAAGCTGGAGCGCACGTGGAGCACCACCCCGTAACGCTTGGCATAGTACACCGCCCGAGGGTGGAGGACCCTGGCCCCCAGGGCGGCCATCTCCAGCATCTGGTCGTAGCCGATGGCCTCCAGTTTGCGGGCCTCGGGGATCAGGTGGGGATCGGTGGTGTAGACCCCTTCCGTGTCCGTGTAGATCTCGCACTCCTTGGCCCCCAGGGCAGCGGCGATGGCCACGGCGGTGGTGTCGGAACCTCCCCGGCCCAAGGTGGTGATCTCCCCCTCGAGGGTGGTGCCCATGAAGCCGGCGATCACCGCCACATACCCTTGGTCCAAAGCCTCCTGAATGCGGGTAGGGTTTACCTCCAGGATGCGGGCATCGCCAAAGCGCCCATCGGTGAGGATGCCGATCTGGTGTTGCACAAACCCCCTGGCCGGGATGCCCATGGCCCATAGCTGCATGGAGAGGAGGGCCACGGAAACCTGCTCCCCGGTGGTGGTGAGGAGGTCCAGCTCCCTGAAAGGTGGTCTCGGATTCACCCGCTTGGCCAAGGCGATGAGCTCGTCGGTGGTGTGGCCCATGGCCGAGACCACCACCGCCAGCCTATGCCCCTTTTCCCGGTAGTGGGCGATGCGCTGGGCCACCTTGTGGATGCGCTCCAGGTCCCCCACGGAGGTGCCGCCATATTTTTGCACGACCAGGGCCACGTCTGCCTCCTTGCCGCCATGGGGGCGGCTTGAAAAGGAATACTATCACATTTGCCCATCCACCCCAAGCCCCGTATCCTGGAGCATTGTGGGCCTGACCCTAACCGAGTACCACCGCCTCACCCCCTTACCCCGGCCGGGAGGGGTGCTTTACGTGAAGCCGGGGGCCCGGGGATACCGGGATCCGGTCTATGAGCTCCTGCAAAAAGTGGTAACGCCTTACGGGGAAAAGGCCCTGGACCCCAACCCCGGGGTGGGTCTGGGAAGCCTTCCCCTGGAAGGCCGGATGGTGGTGGAGAGGCTGGAGACCTCCAGGGCCGCCTTGCGGTGCCTCGAGGCCAGCGGCCTAAGGGTCCGCCTGGCCCCTCCCTGGGAGGCGGAGGAGAACGCCTACCACCTGGTGGTCCTGGCCCTGCCCGCAGGCCGGGGCACCGCTTACGTGCAGGCCACCCTGGTGGCCGCCGCCCGCGCCTTACGGATGGGGGGGCGGGTGTATCTGGCCGGGGATAAGAACAAGGGGTTCGAGCGCTACTTTAAGGAGGCCCAGGCCCTCTTGGGCTACGGCAAGGTGCTGAAGCGGGAAGGCCCGGTGCGGGTGGCCCTTCTGGAAAAGGAAAAAGAGGCTCCACCCCTACCCGCCCTCTGGCACCGCTTTGCGGCCACGCTTCTCGGAGAGTCCTTCACCTTCTTCCACCTCCCTGGAGTCTTTTCCGCCGGGAAGGTGGACAAAGCCTCGGTGCTTCTTCTGGAGGCCCTGGTGGGGGAGGTGGGCCGGGAAGGCATCCGGGGAAAGCGCATCCTGGACCTGGGGGCAGGCTACGGGGCCCTCACCCTGCCCTTGGCCCACATGGGCGGGGAGGTGACGGCCCTAGAGGACGACCTGGTCTCGGTCCTCTCCTTGAGGAGGAACCTGGTGGAGAACCAGCTCACCGCCCTGGTACTCCACTCCGATGTGGACGAGGCCTTGACAGAAGGTGAGGCATTTGACATCATAGTTACGAACCCCCCTTTTCACGTGGGGGGAGCGGTTATCCTGGATGTGGCCCAGGCCTTCGTGGAAGCGGCGGCGGCCCGGCTAAAGCCGGGCGGTGGGTTTTTCCTGGTGGCCAACCCCTTTCTGAAGTATGAGCCCCTACTGGAGGAGCGCTTTGGCGCTTTTAGGACGCTTTTGGTGAGGGAGTACAAGGTGCTTTTCGCCCAAAAGGCCAACCGGGGATAGAAACCCCAAGGAGGGAGGTCCGCGTTGAAGAAGACCAAGAACAAGGCAAAGCAGGTTACCGCTGGGGAAGAGGAAAGGATGTCCGTCCAAACCCAAGAACCCACCAACGCCCTAAAGAAATCCCCCAAGGCCTCCCCGGCCAAGGCAAGCCCTGAGGGGGCCGCCTCGGAAAAGCGGGGGAAAACCCCTCCCCAGGAGGAAACCCCCCTCGAGGAGATGGCCCCGGCTGCCCAGGATCCCCAGAGGAGCTATCCGGAGGAGGGGCCGGAGGAACCCCAGCCCGAGGTGGAGGAGCCCGACCTCGCCCCCGAGATCTTCCTGGAGGAGCCCCTGGACCCCATGGGGGAGGAGGGCTTCCTGGAGGCCGACGACCTTCTTCTCCCCGAGGAAGGGCCTTCCCCGGACTACCTGGGCGAGGAGCTCTTTGAGGAAGAGGAGGAACTGGCCCTTCCCAAGGTATCCACCTCCGATCCCGTGCGCCAGTACCTGCACGAGATCGGCCAGGTTCCCCTCCTCACCTTGGAGGAGGAGATCGAGCTGGCCCGCAAGGTGGAGGAGGGCATGGAGGCCATTAAGAAGCTCTCCGAGGCCACGGGCCTGGATGGGGATTTGGTCCGCGAGGTGGTCCGGGCCAAGATCCTGGGCTCCGCCCGCATCGGCCAGATCCCCGGCCTAAAGGAGAAACTGGACCCCAAGACGGTGGAGGAGATTGACCAAAAGCTCAAAAGCCTCCCCAAGGAGCTTAAGCGCTACCTGCACCTCGCCCGCGAGGGGGAGGCCGCCCGCCAGCACCTCATAGAGGCCAACCTGAGGCTGGTGGTTTCCATCGCCAAGAAATACACCGGCCGAGGGCTCTCTTTTCTGGATCTAATACAGGAAGGCAACCAAGGCCTCATCCGGGCGGTGGAGAAGTTTGAGTACAAGCGGCGCTTCAAGTTCTCCACCTACGCCACCTGGTGGATCCGCCAGGCCATCAACCGGGCCATCGCCGACCAGGCCCGCACCATCCGCATCCCCGTGCACATGGTGGAGACCATCAACAAGCTCTCCCGCACCGCCCGCACCCTGCAGCAGGAGCTGGGGCGGGAACCCACCTACGAGGAGATCGCCGAGGCCATGGGCCCGGGCTGGGACGCCAAGCGGGTGGAGGAAACCCTGAAGATTGCCCAGGAGCCGGTTTCCTTGGAAACCCCCATCGGGGACGAAAAGGACAGCTTCTATGGGGACTTCATCCCCGACGAGAACCTGCCCTCCCCCGTGGAGGCCGCCGCCCAGAGCCTCCTGGCCGAGGAGTTGGAAAAAGCCCTCTCCAAGCTTTCTGAGCGGGAGGCCATGGTGCTGAAGCTGCGCAAAGGCCTCATAGATGGACGGGAGCATACCCTCGAGGAGGTGGGGGCCTACTTTGGGGTCACCCGGGAGCGCATCCGCCAGATTGAGAACAAGGCCCTGAGAAAGCTCAAGTACCACGAGTCCCGCACCCGTAAGCTCCGGGACTTCCTGGACTAGCCCTCACCCGGTACCCAGGGGAAAGCGGGCCACCTCCAAGAGGTGGCCCTCGTTTTCGTCCCGCACCAAGGCCACCTCCCTCACCATGAAGGAATGCCGGGGTGGGGGCGGAAGGCTTTGGACCAGCCCCTTAGCCTCCTCTTCGGAAAGCCCCAGGGCCAGGGTAAGGTGGGGTAGGTAGCTGGGGCCCTCAATCTCCTTAAGGGGCGGGGCCAAGGGCTCCAAGGCATGGTAGAGCCGCCGGAAAGGCGTACCCCCGTAGGCCCTCAGGTAGACCACCCCTTGGGGAAAATAGCCCCAACTCCCCAGGCGCAGGCGAAAGGGAGCATGCCCCCGGAGGATGCCCGAAAGGGCGATCTTCAACGCCTCCTCCTCGTAGGGCCAGTCAAAGGGCTGGCGCAGGTTGAGGTGAGGAGGGCCAAAGCCCCTCACCCCATACTGGGCCTGCAGGCCTTCCAGAAAACCCTTCAGGTCTTCCGGCGGCCACACCAGCACCCCATACATGCCGCCCAGTATACCCTCTGTACCTGGATACCCTACCCCTGGCTATCGCGGGGGAACGTGCCCCCGCTTGCAGGGACACCTTGCCCTTGACTCAGGTGGTAATGGGGGTATGTAATGGACGCGTAAGGGGTGATGCTTATGAAAAAAGCCCTTTTGGTCCTCTTGGCCCTGGGCCTCATGGTAGCCCTTTCCAACAAGGAGGCTATCCAAAAGGAATGGGAGCAAAGCGCCCATAATAACGGGGTGATGGGGGCCAAGACCCTGAGCGTGGCCACAGTGGAGGCCCGAGCCGAGGGCGCCGCCCACTGCGCCCGTTGCCACAGCGAGCAGGGCTTCATCGCTTGGCTGGACCAGCTTAAAAAGGGCAACCCCGGAAACCTGGTGGGTCCGGACGGCAAGCCGGCCACCGTGGACTACCTCAAGTCCCTGGGGCTGACCAGGGACCAGGTCAGACCCATCACCTGCAAGGCCTGCCACGACGAGGAGGGGGATTTGCGCCTGGTGCACGATACCCCCATGTTGCCCTCGGGGTTTAAGGCCACGGCCGTGGGCAACGCCGCCCTGTGCATCGCCTGCCACAACTCCCGGAACGGCCGCATTACCTGGAACACCGAGGACCCTGGCCGGTATGTGCCGCCCCACGCCTCCAGCCAAGGGGACGTGATCCTGGGTAAGAACGCCTTCTTTGTGGATGACACCAAGGAATGGCCCAACCCCCATGCCTTCTTCACCGGGAACGCCTGCTCCACCTGCCACATGAGCCTGGCGGGGACAGGGGAGTACTCCAGCCACACCTTCAAGACCCCGGAAAACCTCTGCGCCTCCTGCCACGGTACCAAGTACACCAAGGAAATGGTCCAGGAAAACACCAACCACCTCCTCTCCCTGCTGCGTAGCCAGGTGAACGCCCGGGTTCTGGCAGTAAGGGACCGCATTAAGACTGTCCGGGCCTATAACCTGGAAACCGGCCAGTTCGCCCCCAACACCCCGGTGCAGGCTCCGGTGTACCGAGTGGACATCGTTTCCATCGCCGGGCAGATCGCCTTCAAGATGACGCTCACCGACGGCACCGTGCTCTACAGCCAGCTTGGGGATATCCGGGACGAAAAGGGCCAGCCCGTCTTCCTCACCAAGGACCCCATCGTCCGGGCCAGCTGGAACTATCTCCTCCTGGTGAACGACGGCTCCAAGGGGGTGCATAATCCCACCTACACCCGCGCCGTCCTCCTGGCTACCCTGAACGCCCTCCAGTGATTCCCTTGCGGTAACCCCGGGGGGTGTCCCCCGGGGCCGTTGGCCTTAACATGGGGACGTGAGCCGCACCTACCTCTACCGGGGCCGCATCCTGAACCTGGCCTTGGAAGGCCACTACGAGATCGTGGAGCATAGACCAGCGGTGGCCGTCATCGCCATGAAGGACGGGAAGATGCTCTTCGTGCGCCAGCCCCGGCCGGCCGTGGGGCTAGCTCCCCTGGAAATCCCCGCTGGCCTTATGGAACCGGGGGAAGACCCCTGGGAAACTGCCCGGCGGGAGCTGGCCGAGGAAACAGGCCTTACGGGGGACCTTACGCACCTTTTCAGCTACTACGTTTCCCCAGGCTTCACCGATGAGAAGACCCACGTCTTCCTGGCGCAAAACCTAAGGGAAGCAAGCGCAAACCCCGACGAAGACGAGGCCATAGAGGTGGTCTGGCTGGAGCCGGAAAAGGCCTTAGAGATGCACCATAAAGGCGAGGTGGAGTTTTCCGCCACCGGTCTGGTGGGCGTACTTTACTACCATGCTTTTCTCCGAGGTCGCTGACGTCCCCAAGGGGGCCAAGGTGGTGGCCGTGGGCTCCTTTGATGGGGTGCACCTGGGCCATCAGCACCTTTTGCACCTGGCCCAGGCCGAGGCCAAGAGCCTTCACCAGCCCCTTTTGGTCTACACCTTTGACCCTCCCACCAAGGTCTTCACCCGGGGGGAGGGGTTCCTGATGGACCTTACGGAAAAGGTGGAGGCCTTAAGGGCGCTAGGGGTGGAGCTCATCCTGGCGGTAGCCTTCAACGAGACCTTCGCCCAGAGGGAGGCGGAGGAGTTCCTGGAGGACCTAAAGCGGCTGGGAGCCAGCCGCATCTATGTGGGGGAAGACTTCCGTTTTGGCAAGGGAAGGGCCGGGGGGCTCGAGGACTTGGCCCGGGTGGCCCCGGTGCGCACGGTTCCCCTTCTGACCCTAGGTGGGGAACCGGTGAAAAGCAGCCGCATCCGCGCCCTTTTGCAAGAGGGCCGGGTGGAGGAGGCCCGCCACCTCCTGGGCCGGCCCTATGGGGCTTACGGGGTGGTGGTGGAAGGGGAAAAGCTGGGGAGGAAGCTGGGCTTTCCCACCGCCAACCTGGCCGTCCACCCCCAGAAGGTCCTTCCCCCCGGGGTATTTGCCGTGGAGGCCCAAGGAGCCTTTGGCCGCTATAGGGGGGTGGCCAACGTGGGCACGAGGCCCACCCTAGACGGGAGCGAGCGGCGCCTCGAGGTCCACCTCCTGGGCTTTGCCGGGGAACTCTATGGGGAGGAAATGCGCATCGCCTTCCTAAAGCGCCTGCGGGAGGAACGGCGCTTCCCTAACTTGGAAGAGTTAAAGGGCCAGATCGCCAAGGATGTGGCCCTGGCGCGGGCCTATTTCGGCCTCTGAACCCTCTACACCTTAAAACTGTATTCCCGTTTCTTGACAGCTGAAGGGTGGTGAGCTAGGCTTTCAAGCCTAGGAGGAAACCATGAGAAAAAACTTTTCTTTAGCAAGGTTGCCGAAGTGGCCTTGGCTCGGCCTTCTCCTACTGCTTCCCGTTTTGGCGCAAACCAAGCTTCCAACCTTCTTCTCCCCGCCCACCGTCAAGGAGGTAGGGAGCTTCCTGGCCACCATCACCACGGACGACTACAACCGGGATGCGGTGGAGGCCAAGCAGCTGATGGAGTTCATGGAGGCCTTTGTTCTGGATGTCCGGCCTCCTCAGGATTACAAGAACGGACATGTTCCCGGAGCCGTAAACATCCCCCTCCACGAGCTACCCAACCGCCTAGCAGAACTGCCCAAGGGAAAACCCATCGTGGTCTACTGTGGCTCCAGCCATAGAGCCGCCATGGCCTTGCTCTTCCTCCGCGGCCAGGGCTATGAGGTTTACAACATCCGCATGGGCTGGAAAGGTTGGACGGGAGCCGGCCTACCCGTGGAGAAATAAGGCCGCCCTGGGGGAGGGGCCCTAGGCCCCTCCCCTTTATCCTTCGTCAAAGTAGGTGAGCTTGGGCTGCTTGTTGGCCCGCACCTCGTCCAGCCGGCGGACGGGGGTGGTGTAGGGGGCCCCTTCCAGCCACTCCTTGGGCTTTTGCAAGAGCTCCCCGAGGGCCTTGGCGAAGGCCTCGAGGGTCTCCTTGCTCTCCGTCTCCGTGGGCTCCACCATCAGGGCCTCCTTGACGATGAGGGGAAAGTACACCGTGGGCGGGTGGAAGCCCAGCTCCAAAAGCCCCTTGGCCAGGTCCAGGGTGCGGAAGCCCGCGGGCGGCTGGGCCACGAACTCGTGCATGCAAGGCCCGTCGTAGGGGATGCGGTAGCCCCTTTCCTTGAGGAGTTCCTTCAGGTAGCGGGCGTTCAGCACGGAAAGGGCCGCGGCCTTCTTAAGACCCTCTAGCCCTAGGGTGCGGATATAGGCCCAAGCCCGCACCAAGGCCAGGAAGTTGCCATAGAAGCTTCGCACCCGGCCGATGCTCTTGGGGAGGTCAAAGTTCAGGTGGAAGCCCTCCTCTCCCCTTTCCACCGTGGGCACGGGGAGGTAAGGGGCCAGGTGGGCCTTCACCCCCACGGGCCCGGAACCGGGGCCGCCTCCCCCATGGGGCACGGTGAAGGTCTTGTGCAGGTTCAGGTGCACCACGTCAAAACCCATGTCCCCAGGCCGGGCCCAGCCCATGATGGCGTTGAGGTTGGCGCCATCGTAGTAGAGCTGCACCCCCGCCTCCTTGCTCAGGCGGGCGATCTCCAGGATCCGCCTTTCAAAAAGCCCTAGGGTGTTGGGGTTGGTGAGCATGATGGCGGCCACATGGGGGCCCAGCTCCCGCTTTAGGGCCTCGAGGTCCACCTCCCCATCCGGCCCCGAGGGGACCTCCCGCACCTCGTACCCCGCCATGCTGGCGGTGGCGGGGTTGGAGCCGTGGGCGGAGTCCGGCACCAACACCACCCGCCTCTCCTTCCCCTCCCCCCGGTCCTGGTGGTAGGCGCGGATGATGAGGATCCCGGTAAGCTCCCCGTGGGCCCCGGCGGCCGGCTCTAGGGTGATGGCGTCCATGCCGGTGAGGGCCTTCAGGTACTCCCCAAGCTGCCACATGAGCTCCAAGGCCCCTTGGGCGGTCCTCGGGTCCTGGTAGGGGTGGAGGTCGGCGAAAAGCCGCACCGCCTCCTCATGGAGCTTGGGGTTGTACTTCATGGTGCAGCTGCCCAGGGGGTAGAAGGTGGTGTCCACCCCCACCTGGCGGCGGGAAAGCCCCGTGTAGTGGCGCACCAGGGTGAGCTCGTCCACCTGGGGAAGCCGGGGTGGGTCCTTGCGCAGGAACCCTTCCGGGATGTAGCGGGTGGCCTCGGGAACCTCCTGCACCAGCCTCAAGCCCCGTCTTCCCGGACGGCTCCGTTCAAAGATGGTGGGGTAGCTCATGCCAGCACCTCCCGCATGGCCTCCGTAAGGGCCATAAGGTCCTCTTCCCGGTGAAGTTCCGTGGCGGCGAAAAGGGCCAGGTTCTCCCCGTACTCCCTGGGCACCGGGGTGGCGGCGTGGAGGCCCCGTGCCGCCAGGGCTTTTCGCACCGCCTGGGGATCCCGGGGAAGCCTGAGGACGAACTCGTTGAAAAAGGGCTTCGGGGTAAAGGGCGCCACCCCGGGGATCTCCAAGAGGAGTTCCCAAAGGCGGTGGGCCATGGCCACGCCCTTTAGGGCCACCTCCTTAAGGCCTTCTGGCCCCAAGGCCGCCAGGTACATGGCCCCCATGAGGGCGGTGAGCTGGGCGTTGGTGGTGATGTTGCTCTTGGCCTTGGCCCGGCGGATGTACTGTTCCCGCGCCTGCAGGGTGAGGATGTAACCCCGCCTGCCCTCCACGTCCACGGTTTCCGACACCAGCCGGCCGGGAAGCTGGCGCACGAAGGCTTTCTTGGTGGCCAGGTAGCCGAAGTGGGGCCCGCCAAACCCCATGGGCAGACCCAGGGTCTGGCCGTCCCCCACGGCGATGTCCGCCCCGTAGGCCCCGGGCGGCTCCAGAACCCCGAGGGAAAGGGGGTCGGCCACCACCACGAAAAGCGCCCCCGCCCTGTGGGCGGCCTCGGCCAGGGGGGCGAGGTCCTCCAGGGCGCCCAGATAGTTGGGGTTTTGCGCCACCACCGCCCCTGTGCCCTCGGGTATCTCCCCTAGGGGCGTACGGCCCTCCTGCAAAGGCCAGGTGCGAAGCTCGGCCCCTACGGCGTCCAGGTAGCTTTGGAGGACTTCCCGGTACTCGGGGTGCACCCCTTGGGAAACCACCACCCGCATCCTCCCCGTCTCCCTGAGGGCCAAAAGGACCCCTTCCGCCAAGGCGGTAGCCCCGTCGTACATGGAGGCGTTGGCCACCTCCAGGCCCGCAAGCTCCGCCACCATGGTCTGGTACTCAAAAATGGCCTGCAAAACCCCCTGGCTTACCTCCGGCTGGTAAGGGGTGTAGGCGGTGAGGAACTCCCCCCGGCTTGCCAGGGCCTGGACCACGGGCGGGGTGTGATGGCTGCGTATCCCCCCTCCCAAAAAGGCCTTGAAGGCAGGCTTGTTGTTGGCCGCAAGCCGCTTGAGCTCCTCCAACACCGCCCACTCGGGCAAGGGCTCGGGCAGGGAAATCTGGGGGTTTAGAACCTCCTGGGGCAGGTGCCGGTAGAGGTCCTCGAGGCTTCCCGCCCCCACCCGTTCCAGCATGGCCTGGATCTCCTCCTCCGTATGGGGCGTGTAGTCCATAGGTCCATCCTTAAACAAAACCCCCGGGCCATTTGACCCGGGGCCACAGAAGGGCTCCGCTGCCCGGCTAAGGACATCCGGGCACCGCCAAGCCCTAAGCCCGCCATACCGGCCGCCCTACGCCTCGCTTTCCAGGACCTCCTGGTAGCCAGCGGCATCCAGAAGGTCGTCCAGGTGCCCCATGTCCAGGGGGCGAAGGCGGAAGATCCAACCCTCCCCGTAGGGGTCCTGGTTGATGAGCTCCGGGGTCTTCTCCAAGGCGGCGTTCACCTCCACCACCTCCCCAGCCACAGGGGCATAGATGTCGGAGGCGGTCTTCACACTCTCCACCACGGCCACCGCCTCCCCCTTCTCCACCCTGCGCCCCACCTCGGGGAGCTCCACGTAGACCACGTCCCCCAGGGCATCCTGGGCGTAGTCGGTGATGCCCACCAAAACCGTATCCCCTTCGGGCAGGGCCCACTCGTGGGTCTTGGTGTAAAAGCGGTCCTTGGGTATGTCCATAGCGCCTCCTAACCCCCGCTATTTTAGCGGTACAAAGGGCAAAGGGCTAAGGGAAGCCCCAACCTTCCGTCCCCTGACCTCCACCACAAAAGGTCCCTCCGCCTCCTTCTCCACATAGGCCAAGGCGATGCCCTTTTCCAATAGGGGAGAATAGCCCCCGCTGGTCACCCGGCCCACCGCCCGGTCACCGGAGTACACCCCATACCCCTCCCGGGGAATCCCCACCTCCAACACCAGGCCGATGAGCTTATCCGCGCACGGCGTGGCCAGCATCGCCTCCTTGCCGTAGTACTCCTTCTCCCTCTTCACCACCCAGGCCCAGGGGGTGCACAGGGGGTTGGTGGCGTCGGTGAGCTCGTGGCCGTAAAGGGGAAAGCCGGCCTCCAAGCGCAGGGTATCCCGGGCCCCTAGGCCTGCGGGTCTGGCCCCCGCCGCCAAGAGGGCCTCAAAGACCTCTTCGGCATCCCCCGGGGCCAGGAACAGCTCAAAGCCATCCTCCCCGGTGTACCCGGTCCGGGCCAGGCGGGCGGGCCGGCCCGCCACACGAGCGGCGAACACCTCGTTCTTCTTCCTTTGCGAAAGGTCGGCCTCGGTCAATCCCTGGAGGAGGGAGGCCGCCTTAGGCCCCTGGAGGGCCAGAAGGGCGGTCTCCTCCGAGACGTCGGTGAGCTCCACGGCAAAGCCCCGGGCAAGCTCCTTCAGGTGGGCAAAGTCCTTGGCGATGTTGGCGGCGTTCACCACCATGAGGTACTCCTCCTCCGCCAGACGGTACAGGTAGATGTCGTCCACCACCCCCCCTTGGGCGTTGGGAAGCATGGAGTACTGGGCCCGGCCCACCTTGAGCCTGGCGGCGTCGTTAACCGTTGCCCACTGCAAAAAGGCCAGGGCCCCAGGGCCCCGGATGAGAAACTCCCCCATGTGGCTCACGTCAAAAAGCCCCGCCTCCCGGCGCACGAAGAGGTGCTCCTCCACGATGGAGGTGTACTGCAAGGGCAGGGCGTAGCCGGCAAACTCCACCATACGCCCCCCGTGGCGCAGGTGGGCTTGATACAGCGGGGTCTCCTTCATGGTAGCCCCATCCTACTAGAAGAACTCCCGCCTAAGGGCCTCGGCGGAGTTGTCCTCCAGGACCTCCTCCCGCTTGGTGGCCCAAGCCGGGAAGGGAAAGCGCACCAAAAGGGGCACGGGGATCTCCGGCTGGTGCAGGATCACCATCCCCTGGGGCAGGATCAGGGCCCGTTGGCGGAAGGAGGTGGGGAGGTAGCGGTACTCGGGCCGCTCGGCCTCGGCGGCATCCAGCCTGCCCACCACCCGGATGGCGGCGTTGCCCACCACCCTCCGCTCCACCTCGCTGGCGGTCTGCTGCGCCCCGATGAGGATGACCCCCAAGGAGCGGCCCCGTTCGGCGATGTCCAGGAGCACGTCCTTGATGGGGCTTTCCTCGTCCCGGGGAGCGTACTTGTTGAGCTCATCCAAGACCACGAAGACCCGCCCCCGGTACTGGCCCCGCTCCTTCTTGGCGAAGAGGTCGGAGAGGAGGCTACCCACCACGAACATCTGGGCCTGGGGGGAGAGCTTGGCCAGGTCCACCACGTGCACCTGGTGGCTCCCCGAAAGGGGGTCCGGGGGGTTGCCCGGGCGGTCTCCCCGGATCAGGTGGCCCACGTTCTCCACGCTGGAGCGGAGGCGGCGCACAAAGGCCTCGAGGGTCCCCCGGGCCTGGCGGGCCACCCAGGTCTCGTCCCCCTTCCCTTCCCCCGTTTCGGACCCCAGAAGCTTGTACTCCAGGTACTGCACCAGTTGGGCGAAGCTTTTCAACCGCACCCGGCCCAGATCGTCAAAGGTGATCTCCTCCGGAAGCTCCGCTCCTGGCCAGTCCGAAACCAGGAGGTGGGGGCCCTTCTGCCCTTCCGCCAGCCGCCTCAGCTTTTCCGTCACGTGGACGATGAGGTAGCCCAGGTTGCTCATCCCCCCCCGGTCGGCAAAGAGGAAGGGAAGAAGCCCCTTCTGGGCAAACTGCACCAGGTCCCAGTAGTAGGCCTTCACCCCCTCCAGCCGGGTTTCCACGTGGGGAAGGATCCCCTCCCCCCCCTTCTTGGGCGGGGCCAGGAAGGCCACGCTCCTAAAGGGCCCCGGGTCAAGGCCCAGCTTCTCGTAATCCCTTTTGGCCTCCGGGGAAAGGCGCAGGTTGGGCTTGTCCAGGAAGAGGAGGTCCTCCCCCTTCACGTTGAAAAGGAGGACCCGGGCCTGGTGGGCGTCCTCCAGGACCCCGCTTTCCAAGAGGCTCTTCAGGAGGAAGGTGGCGTAGCTGGTCTTGGCCGCCACCCCGCTGATCCCCGAGATGTTGACATGCCCCCCCTTGACCCCGTTCAAAAACTCCAGGTTGAGGTAGGCCACCTCCCCGTTTTTCAGAAACCCCGCGGGAAGCTTGGTGCTTCCCCTTTGGTTTTTCATGGCCTCGTAGTAAAGGGCCAGCTCCAGGTCCTCCCCTTGGGCCAGGTAGACGGCAGAACCCGGGTCTGGGGGGAAAAACTCCTCGGGCAGGATGCGGGTCACGCTCACATGGGCCACGTAGGCCAGGCTCACGGGGATCTTGCCCTCCACCGCCAAGAAGGTGTCGGTATCGTAGCTTTCCCCCTCATGGGCCTTGGCCACGTGGTCCACCATGCCGAAGTAGCGCACCCTGCCCACCTTGGGGTGATAGCCCTCCACCACCACCAGGTCGTCCAGGCGCAAAAGCCCTTCCCCTTCCACCCCCACCCAGAACTCCAAGGGGGTGGCCTCCCGCCGACCCAGCACCACACCGATCCGTTGCCCGTTTTCCGGCCCACCCATCATCCACCTCCCAGATACCGGGCCAGGATGCGGCCCACCAGATCCCGGCTTCCCATCCTACGGGATAGCTCCCGTTCCAGGCTTCCCACGGGCAAGAGGTTCTGGGGGGCCCGGGGGTCTTTAACCGGATGGGAGGCCAGGGCCGGGAAGAGGCTTAGGGAGAGGTCCGCCAGGCCCTTGGCCTCCGGAGAGAGGGGGGTTTCCACCCGCAGGAGGCCGCTTTCGGGAGGCCGCACCCCCTCGGGAGGAAGGGGCAGGCGCAGGTACCAGCTGGCCAGCTCCTGCCCTCCTCGGCGCACGCGGAACATGGGGGTGCGCTCCCCCGGCCTTAGGGTGGGGATGAGGGCCTCCTTGTCCTCAGGGAGGTAGCGGGCCCAGTGGGTTTTGATGTAGCCCAGGACCGGACCCTGGCGCCTAAGGCGCACCGGGCCATCCACGATGAGGAGACCCCCCTCAAGGCCTTTGGCCAGGTCCTCTTCCAAGAGGGCCCGGGCCTTGGCCAAACCCTCCTGCAAGGCCATGGGGGAAAGGGGTTCCCCACCCCCTTCCAGGGGCAAGGGCTCGTACACCAACTCCCCCAGGCCCAAGGGTTCCCAAAGCCCCACCCCCACCCGGCGCACCCGGGGTTCCAAAAGGCGCATTCCCCCCTCGGCAAACGCCACCGCCCCGGCGGCCACACACCCCAAGAGCACCAGCCTCCGGCCATCGGAGATCAAGGCCTCGGCCCGCTCCCGCCCATCCACGAAGTAAAGGGGCTCTGGCCAGGGCACGGGCGGGGCCCCCTTGGCCTCCCAAGGCTCCTCCAAAGGGTGGAAGGGGTAGCTCCCCCCTGAATCCTGGAGGTGGGGCGGGCCCTCGCCTAGCCCGGCCAAGGCCTCTGTGCGAAGGGGTTCTAAGGAGTAGAGCCGCCAGGCCATGCCCTTAGATTACCGGGGCCGGGCGGTAGGGGAGGTACTGGGGCTCCCAAAAGCGGCTGCGCACGAACTCCATAAGCCCCTTGAAGGAAAGCCCCTTCACCCGTTCCTCCTCCGCCACGCCCTCCTCGAGGGCCTTCTGCATCACCCGGGCCGCCACATAAGGGGACACCTCCCTAAGGCGGGCCACCGGGGGGTAAAGGAGCTCGGGGAAATGGCTTTGCGTGTAGTCGTAAAGGGCGTAGGCCGCCTCTAGAACCATCCCGTCCGTCACCTCCCGGGCCCGGGCCAACACCGCCCCCAGGCCGAGGCCAGGGAAGATGAAGGCGTTGTTCCCCTGGCCGATGGGGATGGTCCGCCCCATGTAGCCCACCGGGGGAAAGGGGCTACCCGCCGCCACCAGGGCCCTCCCCTCCGTCCAGTAGATGAGGTCATCGGGCAAGGCCTCGGAGGCGGAGGTGGGGTTGGAAAGGGGGAAGATGATGGGCCTAGGGGTGTTCTCCAGCATGGCCTTGACCACGGGTTCGGTAAAGCTTCCCCCCTGGCCGGAAAGGCCCAGGAGGACCGTGGCCCGGGCATTCTGAATGGTTTCCAATAGATTTGGGTAGGACCCGGAAAACCGCCAGCCGGCAATCCGGTCAGGCCTTTGCGCGTAGGGGGCTTTGTAGCCTTCCATGCTCCGCCCTTCCACCAAGAGCCCCTTGGAGTCCAGGACCAGCACCCGGGCCCGGGCCTCCTCCTGGGAAAGCCCTTCCCGCTTCATGCCTTCCCGCAAGGCCCAGGCCACCCCGATCCCCCCGGCCCCAGCCCCGTAGATGACGATGGTCTGCTCCGAAAGCTTCTCCCCCTTCAGGCGGCAGGCGGAGAGTACCCCCGCCAGGGCCACCGCCCCCGTGCCTTGGATGTCGTCGTTGAAGGAGGGCACCACCTTGCGGTAGCGCTCCAGCACGTGGAAGGCCGCTTCCTTGGCGAAGTCCTCCCACTGGATGAGGGCCTTGGGGTAGCGCTTGCGCACCGCCTCCACGAAGCGGTCCAGGAAGCGGTAGTACTCCTCCCCCCTTAGGCGCTTGTGCCGCACCCCCAGGTAAAGGGGGTCCTTGAGGAGGTCCTCCCGGTCCGTGCCCACGTCCAGCTCCACGGGAAGGGTTTTATCCGGGCCCACACCCCCGGCGGCGGTGTAGATGGTGAGCTTTCCGATGGAGATGGCCATGCCCCCATATCCCTGGTCCCCGATGCCCAGGATGGCCGAGGAGTCCGTGGCCACGATGAGGCGGACCTCCTCCAAGGGCACGTTGGCCAGGGCCTGGTCTATGAGGTCAAGGTTGCGGGTGCTGGCGGTGAAGCCCCGGGGATACCGGTAGATGTGGGAAAACTCCCGCACCGCCTCCCCCACCGTGGGGGTGTAGAGGATGGGGAGCATCTCCTCCAGGTGGTCCACCAACAGGGCATAGAAGAGGACCTCGTTGCGGTCCTGGAGGTGGCGTAGGTAGATGTGCTTCTCCAAAGGGCTTTGGATAAGGCGGTAGCGGCGGTAGACCCGCTCCTTTTGCTCCTCCAGGGTGTTCACGTGGGGAGGAAGGAGGCCCTCGAGGCCCAGGGCTCTTCGCTCCTCCTCGGTGAAGGCCGTACCCTTGTTGAGGAGGGGAAGCCTAAGGAGAAGAAAACCGGAGACATAGGGCTCCAGGTACCGCTCGCCTCGCTCGTCCCGTTTGACGTCGTAATAGCGGCTAACCGGCATAGCCCTATTCTTCCACCGCCAAGGCGGCAAGGCTAGGGTGTGAAGCCCTAAGGGGGGAGGGGTTGGCCCTGCCCGGGGCGCGCCCAGGAGGCGCTTCGCCGCCTCTACCAAGAGGGAAGGATTCCCAAAGAGGCCGTCCTCCGCACCATCAAGGCCAGTAACGCCTTCCTAAGAACCGT
>NZ_CALLUR010000104.1:0-9807 GCF_938010445.1 uncultured Thermus sp. | reverse complement strand
AACCTTTTGATTTCCTCGGGGCCTTCCTCCTTGTGGCTTGGACCGTGCCCCTGATGCTGGCCTTTTCCTGGGGTGGGAGCACCTATCCCTGGGGGAGTCCCGTCATCCTAGGGCTCTTTGCTGGGGCCCTTTTAGGCCTAGCCCTTTGGGTATGGGCCGAACTTTGGCTTCCTTATCCGCTTTTTGACCTAAGGGTGTTTCGGGGACGGGTGTTTAGCCTATCGGCGGTGGCCGCTTTCTTTTACGGGCCGGCCTTCTTGGGAGCCGTGGCCTTCTTGCCCCTCTACCTGCAGGTGGTCAAGGGGGTTTCCGCCAGCCAAAGCGGGGTTACGGTGTTGCCCCTGGTCCTGGGGGTCATGGTGGGCAGCCTGGGGGCCGGGCAGCTATTGGCCCGGTTTGGGCGGTACAAGGTGCTTTCGCTAACCGGTGCCGCCTTCCTGCTAACCCTTTTCCTCCTCCTGCACTTTGTCCTGGCGGTGGGAACCTCCCTGCTCTTAGCGGTAGCCCTTTTCTTCCTCCTGGGCCTTGGCCTGGGGCCGGCGCAGAGCGTGCTGAACGTGGTGGCCCAAAGCGACCTGCCTAAGGAACGCGTGGGAAGCGGCACCAGCATGGTGCAGTTCATGCGCCAGATTGGCTCCACCATGGGGATCGCCTTTTTGGGGACCCTTCTGGCGCAAAGCCTAAGCGCCAACCTGCAAAGCGCCTTTCCTGGGGGTGGTTCCAGGCCGGCTATGGTCCGGACGGGGGAGGGGATGGCCCTGGACCTAGACCGGGAGTTTGCCCGTTTGGAGGACCTCTTGGTTAAGGCGCTGCGGGGGGATCAGGCGGCCTACCAAGCCCTGCTGGAGGATCCTTTCCTGCCGGAGGAGTTCAAAGGCAACCTGGTGCCCGGTGGTCTGCCCGCCCAGTTTTCCCGGATCCGGGGCCTTCTGGAAAAGGCCCTAAGGGGGGACGAAGCGGCGCGGCAAGCCCTTTTGGGGGAAACCTCTTTGCCCTTGCAGGTGAAGGCTCTCCTCCTGCCAGGTGGGGTTGCCCAGGGCACCCTTTCCCTGCTGGAAAAGGCATGGGCCGGAGACGCTGTGGCTAAGGAGGCTCTTTTGCGCCTCCCTTGGGGCCAGGGGCTGGCCTGGGCTTTGGGGGAACGCCCCTCCCCAGCTGGGAAGGTTCGGCTTCTCTCCCAGCTGAAGGCGTTAGAGGAGGGTGCGGTGGCCCAGGCGGTGGCCTCCTTGAAGCAGGCTGAGGAGCAGGCCCTTACCCAAGTTCCCCTGCAGGTGGTAGCCCGCCTCGAGGCGGTGCGGGAGAAGCTAAAGGGGGCCTTAAAGGAGGGTATCGTGGAGGCCCTGCGGCGGATATTCCTCTTTAGCGCCGTTTTTATAGGGTTTTCCCTCGGGGTCCTCCTGGCCTTGCCCGATAGGGAGCTTTCGGGCCGCCTTGGGCCTGAGCCTTCGTTAGAGTGAAAGGGTGGATGGCCTCTATCTGACCTTTGGGGCGGGCCTTTCCGAGGAGGCCAACCGCTTGGCCCAGGGCCTGGCCCAGGCTCTCCTTAAGGCTCCCCCGGAAGGGCTTTGGGAGGCCATCCCCGCTTACGGCACCCTGTACCTGGAGTTTGACGCCCAAAAGCTTACCCGTCCCAGGCTCCTAAGGCTTCTACGCCGCTTGGCTTCCCACACGGAGGTGACGGGGGAGGAGGAGGGCCGGGTGGTGGATATTCCCGTGCGTTATGACGGGGAAGACCTTTTGCAGGTGGCCGGGCGCACGGGGCTTTCCCTGGAGGAGGTTAAACGCCTGCACCAGGCGCCGCAGTACCGGGTGTATGCCCTGGGCTTCACCCCCGGATTTCCCTTTTTGGCTCCCGTACTGGAGCCCTTGCGCCTACCCCGGCGCTCCCACCCCAGGCCCCGGGTCCCCGCCCACAGCGTGGCCCTGGCTGGGCCCCAGACGGGCGTCTACCCCCTGCCTTCTCCCGGGGGATGGCATCTTTTGGGCACCGCCTTGGTGGCGGTCTACGACCCCCACCGGGAAGAGCCCTTCCTCCTGAGGCCGGGGGACCGGGTGCGCTTCAGGGAGGCGGCGGGGCCAACACCGCCGGAACCTGCCCCCTTGGAGCTCCTTCCCGGGGAACCCAGGCTTCCCGCCTTCCGGGTGGAGGAACCGGGCCTCATGGACCTGGTGGTGGACCGGGGAAGGTTTCTGGCGGGGCATCTGGGCCTGGCCCGCTCGGGGCCTTTGGACCCCTATTCCGCCGCTTTGGCCAACCGGCTGGTGGGAAACCCTCCGGGAACACCCCTCCTGGAGATGGCCTACCGGGGCCCGGTGCTCACCGCCTTAGAGGACCTGGTGGTGGGGTTTGCGGGCTATGGGTTTGTGGCCCTTTTGGATGGGGAAGAAATCCCGCCGGGGCGGAGCTTTCTTTGGCCAAGGGGGAAAACCCTTTCCTTCCGGCCTTGGGGGCGGGGGGTGAGGGCGTATTTGGCGGTGGCGGGGGGCCTCGAGGTCCACACCTTCTTTGGTTCTGCCTCCCCGGATCTTCGGGGAAGGGTGGGCCGCCCTTTAAGGGCTTTGGATGTCCTGGGGCTTCGGGAGAGGAGGGCGGTGCGGCCCGGCTGGGCTTTCCGCCAGAGGCCTTTGCCGGGGGTGTTTCGCCTCCGCCTTCTGCCAGGACCCCAGTTTACGGAGGAGGCCTTTGGGGCTCTGCTGTCGGCCCCCTTTCGCGTGGCCCGGGCGGACCGCATGGGCCTGGAGCTTCAGGGCCCGGAGGTCCCGGGCGGGGAAGGCCTTTCCGAGGCCACGCCCTTGGGGGGCATCCAGGTACCTCCCTCGGGCCGGCCCTTGGTGCTCTTGGCGGACAAGGGAAGCCTAGGGGGATATGCCAAGCCGGCGCGGGTGGCGGCGGAGGACCTTTGGCTTTTGGGTCAGGTGTGGCCAGGGGCTGAGCTGGTGTTCACAAGCGGATTGTATCGTGACGATAGATACAAAGTGCCAATCTTCCCCTGGGAGGGGAAGACCCCTTAGCCCGCCTCCACCACCATGGCGATGCCCTGGCCCACCCCTATGCACATGGTGGCCAGGCCGAACTGGACCCCTTTCCGTTGCATCTCATGGACCAAGGTGGTGAGGATCCGGGCCCCCGAGGCCCCCAGGGGATGGCCTAGGGCGATGGCCCCGCCGTTGGGGTTCAGGCGGGGATCCTCCATATCCAGGCCCCATTCCCGCAAGACGGCCAGGCTCTGGGCGGCAAAGGCCTCGTTCAGCTCAATAAGGCCGATGTCCTTCAAGGTAAGCCCGGCTCGCGCCAACGCCTTCTTGGCAGCGGGAACAGGCCCGATGCCCATGATCCTAGGGGGTACCCCAGCCACGGCCAGGCTCCGTACCCGGGCCAGGGGCTTGAGGCCGTGGGCCTTGGCGTAGGCATCGGAAACCAGAAGCACCGCCGCCGCTCCGTCGTTTAGGGGGCTGGAGTTCCCTGCGGTTACCGTACCCCCTTGGCGGAAAACGGGCTTAAGCTGGGCCAGCTTCTCCAAGGAGGTGTCCCGCCTGGGGCCCTCGTCCACCTCCACCAGAGCCTCTTCCTTGCCCCGCTTTACCGGAACGGGGACCACCTCCCGGGCAAACCGCCCTTCATCCCAGGCCCGGATGGCCTTCTGGTGGGAAAGCAGGGCGAAGCGGTCCTGCTCCTCCCGGGGAATCCGGTACATCTCCGCCAGGTTCTCGGCGGTTTCCCCCATGCTCTCCGTGCCGTAGAGGGCCTGCATCCTGGGGTTTACCAGGCGCCAGCCCAAGGTGGTGTCGTACATGACCATGTTGCCCGTGGGGAAAGGCCTTTCCGCCTTGGGCACCACGAAGGGAGCCCGGGACATGGACTCCACCCCGGCACCCACGTACACCTGGCCCTCCCCGGCCCAGATGGCCCGGGCGGCCTGGGCCACCGCCTCCAGGCCCGAGCCGCAGAGGCGGTTCACGGTACAGCCTGCCACCTCCACGGGAAAGCCTGCCAGGAGAAGGGCCATGCGGGCCACGTTGCGGTTGTCCTCTCCGGCCTGGTTGGCGCAGCCGGCGTAAACGTCCTCCACGGCCTCCTTGGGTACCCCGCTTCGCTCCATGAGGGTGGAAAGGACATGGGCCAGGAGGTCATCGGGGCGCACCGTGGCCAAGGCGCCCCCGTGCTTGCCGATGGGGGTTCTCAGGGCTTCTACGATCCAGGCTTCGGGCATGGGGCCTCCTTACCGACCGTTCGGTAATAGCTTAGGGGGAGTGGGGGGTGGGGTCAATACCTTTGATGAGAGAACGTTCACGCGCATGCTAAATCGTGAAACTACGCACTAATCTACCTCCCCACGTACACCGCCCCAAGCTCTTCCCACAAAGCCTCCACACTCTCCACGGGCAAGCGGCAGCTTCCCTCGCGGCACAGGTAGGCCTTTCCTGGTTCCCGCCCTGCCAGGCTGGGAAGGGCCTCAGGTGGACCGCTCACCAGCTGGGTAAGGGGCAGGTAAAGCCCCCGCACTACCCCTAAAAGGGGCGAGGGGATGGGAAGGGCCAGCTCCGTGCCCTCCAAAAGCAGGCGGTGGACCAAGAGGAAGCCGGGAAGGGCCTGGGGGTAGCGTTCCAACCACAGGGCCACCTCCTCCAAAAGGGCCTGGGCCCGCCTCCGGTAGTCCCCGCCAAAGGCGGCGTGTAGCCGCCAAAGGGCCTCGGCCAGGGCGCTTGCCCCAGAGGGGAGGGTGGTTTCCTCCACGTCCCGGGTGGGGAGGGGAAGGAGGGTTTGGGCCTTAAGGCCACCTTCCCGAAAGTGGGTCCAAGCCGCCTCCGCCAAGTACCTCGCCCGCTCCAGGTAGGGCCACTCCCCGGTGGCGGTATAGATCTCCAACAGGGCCAGGGCGGCAAAGCTCTGGTCCTGGAGGAAGGCCTCCTCCCCCAGGCTTCCCGCCCGCCACACGTGCCGCAAAAGACCCTCCCGGTGCATACCCGTAAGGAGAAAGTGAGCCCCCCTCCGCGCCGCCATCAGGTAACGGTCATCCCCCAAAAGCCTTCCCCCTTCCGCCAGGGCCCGCACCGCCAAGCTGGACCCGTCGGCCAGGACCTTGTCGTCCAAGCCTGGGGGCATGCGGCGCCGCCTTAGGGCCAAAAGCCGGGCCAAAACCCCCTCCCGCCACGCGGTAAAGCCATCCCCCAGCAGGCCCTTCACCTCCTCCTCGCCCCAGGCGGTGAGGACGTACCTAGGGGACCCGTCCTTACCCGTGATGGGAAAGGCGCTTTCCAAGGCAAAGTACCGCTGGGCCAAGGGGTAATCCTCGCCCAAGGCCCCTTCCAGCTCCTCTAGGCTCCAGGTGTAGTAACGCCCTTCCTCCCCCTCGCTTTCCGCATCCAGGGCCGTATAGAACCCCCCAGCCCGGTCCTGCATGGACAGGATCCAGTCCAGGGTCTCCCGGGCTACCCGCAGGAAGAGGGGCTCGTCAAAAACCCGGTAGGCTCCCAGATAAACCCGGGCCAGAAGGGCGTTATCGTAGAGCATCTTCTCAAAGTGCGGCAGGTACCAGCGCCGGTCCACGGCGTAGCGGTGAAATCCGCCGCCCACCTGGTCGTACACCCCACCCAAAGCCATGCCCTCGAGGGTCTTGCGCACCATCCGCCTTGCCCCCTCCTCCCCCCGCCAGGCCAGGGGTACAAGGTAGAGGAGGAGGGCTCCTTGGGGGAACTTGGGTGCCGGCAAAAATCCGCCCCATTCGGGGTCAAAGGAGGACCCTAGGGCCTGGAGGGCCTTGGCCTCCGCCTCCTTGGGTACCGGCCCAGGAGGGGGGGTAAGGCTTCGCCATAGGGCTTGGGCAAGACGCTCGGCTTCCCCTTCCACCTCCACGCGCCTTGCCTGCCAGGCTTCGGCCACCGCCAGGAGGACCCGCTTGAAGCCGGGCAGGCTCCCCCGGTCCTCCTTGGGGAAGTAGGTGCCCCCGAAAAAGGGTTTGCCCTCTGGGGTGAGGAAGAGGCTCATGGGCCAGCCTCCTTGGCCGGTGAGGCTCACCAGGGCCCGCATGTAGGCGGTGTCCACGTCGGGCCGCTCCTCCCGGTCCACCTTCACAGGAACAAAATGCCGGTTCAGGATCTCCGCCACCTGGGGATCTTGGAAGGACTCCCGGTGCATCACATGGCACCAGTGGCAAGCGCTGTAGCCCACGGAGAGGAAAAGGGGCTTCCCCTCTCTTCGCGCTACAGCGAAGGCCTCTTCCCCAAAGGGGTACCAGTCCACAGGGTCCTCGGCGTGCTGGAGGAGGTAAGGGCTTTGGGAGCCTAGAAGGCGATTGGCCATGCCTTAAGCCTAGACCCCCAGGCCTGCCCCGAGGAGGCAGCCATCTCACAAACGCCGCCGGGGGCCCCTCAGGGCTTAACATGAGGGCATGCTCCGGGTACTGGGGGGCCTCGAGCTGGAAGGGCATCCCTTCCACCGCCCCAAACCCCTGCTTCTCTTGGCCTATCTGGCCCTGGAAGGCCCCAAGGCCCGGCGCCACCTGGCCGAGCTCTTCTGGCCCGAGGCCCAGGACCCCTTGAATAGCCTTTCCGTGGCCCTTACCCAGCTCAAGCCCCTGGGGGTGGTGGAGGGAGGGGAGGTGCTTAGGACCGGGATCTCCACCGACCTTCAGGCCCTCCGCCTAGCCCTTAACGAGGGGCGCCTAGGGGAGGTCCGGCGCCTTTACCGGGGTACCTTTTTGGAGGGCGTGGAGCTGCCCTTGGGCGAGGAGCTGGAGGAATGGGTCTGGTCCACCCGGGAAAGGGTGGCCCTGGAGGTGCACCAGGCCTTTGCCCAGCAGGCCCGTGCCTTTTACCTGCTGGCCGTTCCCCAACGGGGTAAGGCCCTGTTGGAGGAAGCCCAGGCCCTTCCCGGGGTCAGGTGGGCGGTGGAAGGGCAGGAGGAGGAGTTCCACCCACCCGCACCCTTGGAAAGGGAGGCACGGAAGGCCTTCTTTGGCCTCCTCTTCTGCCCCAAAGAGGCCGTGGAAGCCCTTGGCATCCCGGCGAATACCCTGGAGATCCTCCGAGGAGTAGGGCTTATCCGGGAAGGGGGAAGGGCCCTGGCCCTGGAAGGCCTTCCCCGGCCTGATGCCCTGGACCCCAACGCCTTCGCCCACCTTCCCCTCGAGGCCCAGGAGGCCGCCCTGGCCCTGGCCCGGCACCTGCCTCCCAAGGAAGCCTTGCCCCTTTACCTCTTGGCCCGGCCCCTTTGGGGGGAAACGGACCGCAAAAGGGCCGGTGGGGCCATCCGGCAACGGACCCGTTCCCTCCTTTCGGAAAACCCAGGCCTCGGCCTAGAGCTCCTGCAAACCTTGCCGGAGGAGCCCGAGGTGCGCCTCCTGAAAGCCAGGGTTTTGGAGAGGCTTGGCCGGTACCGGGAGGCCCTGGAGGCCCTCGAGGGAGCGGCGCTGCGCGAAACAGGCCTCCAGAGGGAAGTGGCGGCGGTGCGGGCTAGCATCCTCTTCCGGCTAGGCCAGGTGGAGGAGGCCATGAAGGAGGCGGAGCTGGCCCGCCAGGGAAGTCCCTGGGCCCAGGGGGAGGCCCTGAACCTGGAGGGGCTACTGGCCCTAAGCCAGGGCCGCTTCGCCGAAGCGGCCGAACTCTTCGCCCGGGCGGCGGTCCGCTTCCTGGCGGCAGGAGAGGTGGCCCGGCAGGTGGATGCCCTCAACAACCGGGCGGTGGCCCTTTTTGAGCTGGGTAGCCCCCAAGCGGAACGGGTCTTCGCCGAGGCCTTGGAGGCCGCGGGGGAAACCCCCCTCCTCCGGGCCCCGGTACTCCTCAACCTGGGGGTGGCGCGGGAACGCGAAGGGAAGCCAGAAGAGGCGGAAGCCCTCTACCAGGAGTCCTTGGCCTTAGCTGAAAAGGCCGGGGTTTTGGAGGCCATGGGCCGGGCTTGGAACAACCTGGGGGCGCTTTACCACCGCCAAGGTAGGAAGGAGGAGGCGGAGACGGCCTACCTTAAGGCCCTCCATCTGGCCAAGGAGGGACGGGACTGGGTGCTCACGGCGGCGGTGCTGGCCAACCTGGCCGAGCTCCGCGAGGACCCCGCCACCTTGAAGGAGGCCATAGCCCTCCTGGAGGAGGCCCGCTACACCGTGCTGGCGGAAAGGTACCGTAAGCGCCTTTCCGAGATGGCCTCTCCCTAAAGGGGCCCTAGGGCGTTCACCCGCCGTTAACCCGCCGTTAAGGGACCCCGCACTAAAAGAAGGCTGGCGCTAGGGAGCGCCTAGGCCAAGGAGGTGAAGCGGATGCTGAGGAAGTTGGTGTTGGCAGCGCTTGTCGCCTTGGGGTTTGGGGTCTCTGCCTTGGCTGGAGGGGACAAGGAGGGGGCCTCCTTGGACCGCTACGCCGGCGGTTTCTTCGTCTACGCTACCCCCGGGGACAATCTTTCCCTGGAGCGCTATGCCGGGGGGTTCTACGTCTACCGGTACACCGGGGGGTTTTTCGTCTACTGAACCCCTCCCCACCCCCCTGGGCCTCCCCCAGGGGGGTTGTTCCGTTCAGGGTCCGTTAACCCCTCCCCGCCTAGGCTTTGAGGGGAGGTTGTGGGCGCCGCCCACGTTAGCATGCCGGTAAGCCTTCTGGAGCTGGAGGGGTTCAACCTCCTCAAAGGTGAGGTGGAGGATGCGCCACGGATTATGGATTTGGCTACCCTTGTTGCTTTGGGCCTGCTCTTCCCAAAGGCCAAGCCTTACCCTTTTCCCAGGCCGGGCCCTGGTGGGGGAGGAGGTGGAGGCTCGGCTTTCGGGGATGCAGGGGAGTGGGGCCCGGGTGTGGGTGGGGGAGGCCGAGGCCCAGGTAACCCTGGCTGAGCCCAGCCGGGTGCGCTTCCGGGTTCCTGAGGTGCCTGGTGGGCCCAAGCCCGTGCGGGTGGTGGCGGGAGGCCGGGAGGCCCGGGGGGAGCTTGGGGTGCTGGGGCGGGTGGACCCTAGCCGGGTCCTCCTCCGGCTACCCTTAGGTCAAACCCCTAGGCTTCCCAAGGGCTTTACCCTTTTGCGCCGGGACGATCTGGCCGGCTGCGGCTTTGCCCTGGCGGAGCTAGGGTATACCGGAAAGGAGTTGGGGAAGGCCCTGGAGGAGCTCGAGGCCCTGGACCCCAGCTACAAGGCGGACCCGGAAAGCCTCTGGAGCCTCAGGGGCATCTCGGGCCGCGAGGCGGTGGGGGCCCACCAAGCCCACCGCCGGGGATGGACAGGAGAGGGGGTCAGGGTGGCCGTCTTGGACACGGGGGTGGACCCGGTCATCCCCCAGCTTCCCGGTTACGACTTCGTGGAGGACGACCCCACACCCCAGGACGCCTTCCCGGGCGGACACGGCACAGGGGTTGCGGGGCTAGTGAAGGAGGTAGCCCCCGGTGCGGGCATCGTGCCGGTGCGGGTCTGCGACGAGGCCGGGGTCTGCCGGGCCAGCCGGGTGGTGCAGGGGGTGTGCTGGGTGGTGGAAAACCGCCAAGGGCCCACGGTGCTCAACCTGAGCCTGGGTGGGGATACGCCGGTGGAGGCCTTGAGGCTGGCCCTGCAAGCCGCTCTTAGCCAAGGAATCCCCGTAGCCGTTGCCGCCGGTAACCAGGGGAATCAGGGTAGCCCCGCCCACTACCCCGCCGCCTTGGACCTGCCGGGCCTGGTGGCGGTGGGGGCCTTGGAAGCCACGCCCAGCTCTCCAGGCTGGCAGCCCGCCCCCTATAGCACGCAAGGGGCCTACGTGGACCTCGCCGCTCCGGGTACGGACCTTGACTGCGTTCTGCCCGGTGGAGGTACGGGAAGCTGCACCGGCACCTCCTTCGCCACCCCTTTGGTGGCGGGGGCC
>NZ_CALLUR010000103.1:0-5188 GCF_938010445.1 uncultured Thermus sp. | reverse complement strand
CCAACAACTGCTTGGCTTTCGGGTAGGGGTTTGGGTTCAACCTCACAGGTAAAGATGATGTACCACTCGTTCCCCTCCCGCTTCACGGTAGCCGTCTTGATCCTGCCTTCCAAAGGACGATGGAGCCTTAGCTTCACCGAGCCGATGCCGTAGAGAAGAACCCGCTTTCCGTCCTTCTGAATCTTGACCCCGGTAGTCCCAGCTTGGGGAAAGGTGAAGGTGTCGTAGCGCCTTTCCCCCTTAAAACGGGGGTAACCGGGGGTTTGGCCCTGTTTTACGCGGCGGAAGAAGCTCTGGAAGGCTTTATCTACCTTGTCTAATACAGTTTGCAAAACCTGGGAGTGGACATGCTTGTACTCCGGCAACTCGGTCCGTATCTCGGGCAGATACCTCTTCTGCTCGTAGAACCCAATGGTCTTTTGGGCCTTCCTATAGGCCTCTCTACGTTCCTGAAGGGCTGCGTTGTAAAGTTGCCTACACAAGCGGAGAGTACGCTCTAGGTCTTTTCTCTGGGGCTTGGTCGGGTACAGGCGGTATTTGAAGGCTTTTGTGATCACTGTACCTCCCTCCTATGGTAGTACATCTATCGCTTTGGGGTCCTTGTCCCAAATGAACCGCCGGAGGACGTGGGGGTCCACCTATCCCCGGTTTGCAAACCGGGGGATTATAGCCCTCCACACTCCCCCTTTTCTCTAAGGGCGTACAGCTCTCTAAGGGCGTACAGGCCCTTGCCCAGGGCCACCACCGGGCTCCTATGCCAGCGAGCCAGGGCGGAGAGCTGGATCTTGGCGATCTTTTCCGGTTCCCGAACGTGGGCCCAAAGCCCCGACTCCTTAAGGCGGCGGGCCACCTCGGTGTAGTGGAGGGGCCGCCCCTCTTCCTGAAGCATCTTTAATACCGCCTTGCGAAACTTGGCCGGCGGGGGCATGGATGGACCCAGTATACCCGTATAGTGAGGGCATGAGGAACCAGGAGCTGGCCCGCCTCTTTGAGGAGATCGGGCTCATGAGCGAGTTTCTGGGGGATAACCCATTCCGGGTCCGGGCCTACTACCAAGCTGCCCGCACCCTCTACGATCTGGATACCCCCATTGAAGAGGTGGCCAAGGGGGGCAAGGAGGCCCTTCTGGCGCTGCCGGGAATCGGCCCCGACCTTGCGGAGAAGATTCTGGAGTTTCTCAGCACAGGGGGGATTAGGAAGCACCGAGAGCTTGCGGAGCGAGTACCGAAGGGGGTCTTGGCGGTGATGGAAGTCCCCGGAGTGGGGCCCAAGACTGCCCGGCAGCTCTATGACCAGCTGGGCATTGATTCCCTGGAAAAACTAAGGGAAGCCCTGGATCGGGGAGAGCTGCTTCGCCTTAAGGGCTTCGGCCCCAAAAAGGCGGAAAGGATCCGGGAGGGGCTGGCCTTGGTGCAGGTGGCGGGTAAACGCAGGCCCTTGGGGGCGGTGCTTTCCTTGGCGCGGAACCTTCTTGCCGCCATCCGAGCCCTGCCCGGTGTGGAGAGGGCGGAACTGTGCGGGTCCGCTCGGCGGTACAAGGACACCGTGGGGGACCTGGACTACCTGGTGGCCACCGAGAGGAGCGAGGAGGTGGTAAAGGCCTTTGTGAAGCTTCCCCAGGTGAAGGAGGTCTACGCTCAGGGCAAGGAGCGGGCCACCGTGTTCCTTAAAAATGGCCTCCAGGTGGACCTCCGGGTGGTGCCGCCCGAGAGCTGGGGCTCCGGGCTCCAGTATCTCACCGGAAGCAAGGAGCACTCCATCAAGCTCCGTTCCTTGGCCCAGGAGAGGGGTCTGAAGCTTTCCGAGTACGGGGTCTTCCGCGGGGAAAAGCGCCTGGCGGGGGAGACGGAGGAGGGGGTCTATGAAGCTTTGGGCCTTCCCTTCATTCCCCCTCCCCTGAGGGAGGACCGGGGGGAGATAGAGGCGGCCCTTGGGGGGAAGCTTCCGAGGCTATTGGAGCTTTCCCAGATCCAGGGGGATCTGCAGGTGCACTCCACCTACTCCGATGGGCAGAATAGCCTCGAGGAACTCTGGCAGGCGGCCAAGGCCCTGGGCTACCAGTACCTGGGGGTGACGGACCACTCCCCAGCGGTGCGGGTGGCAGGGGGGCCCTCCCCGGAGGAGGCCTTAAGGCGGATAGAAACCATCCGCCGCTTCAACGAGACCCACGGCCCCCCGTACCTTCTGGCGGGGGCCGAGGTGGACATAAGGCCCGATGGCACCTTGGACTACCCCGATTGGGTGTTAAGGGAACTGGACCTGGTGCTCATCTCCATCCACTCGGGTTTTAAGCTCTCCAAGGCAGAGCAGACCAAGCGCATCCTAAAGGCCCTGGAGAACTCTTTTGTCCATGTCCTGGCCCACCCCACCGCCAGGCTCCTTGGCCGGCGGGCCCCCATAGAGGCTGATTGGGAGGCCATTTTGCGCAAGGCCAAGGAGAAGGGGGTGGCGGTGGAGATCGACGGCTACTATGACCGCATGGACCTCCCCGACGACCTGGCGCGCTTGGCCTATGGCATGGGCCTATGGATTAGCCTCTCCACGGATGCCCATCAGGTGGAGCACCTGCGCTTCATGGAGCTTGCGGTGGGCACGGCCCAAAGGGCTTGGATCGGGCCGGAGCGGGTTTTGAATGTCCTCCCTTACGAGGAGCTAACCACCTGGCTCAAAGCCCGGCGAGGTCTTTAGCCTTTAGGAGTATGTCCAGAAACATCTCCCGGGTGAGCCGGCCCGTTTGCGTGTTCTGCCGAGAGACGTGGTAGCTGGCGAGGAGGTGCCGGCCACCCGGCAAGGGGTAGTGGGCCCCGTGGAAAAAGGGATGAGAGCTTTTCTTCATGCCGAAGTGGTCCAGAAGGGCCTCGAGGGCAATCCGGCCCAGGGCCAGGTAGACCCGGGCCTCCCGCAGGAGACCGAGCTCCATCCGGGTCCAGGCGCTACAGGTCTGGAGCTCCTCCCGGGTGGGCTTGTTGTCCGGTGGGGCGCAGCGCACGGCGGCGGTAAGGTAGACGCCAAAAAGCCTTAGCCCGTCCCCAGGTTCGCTTTGGGGTTGGTTGGAGAGGCCCGCCTGGTAAAGAAGGGGATAGAGGAAGGCGCCCGAGGCATCCCCGGTGAAGGGGCGGCCCGTGCGGTTGGAGCCATGGGCTCCTGGGGCCAGGCCAAAGAGGACCAGGCGCGCCCCGGGGTCCCCGAAGCCGGGGACGGGCTTGGCCCAGTAGGTCCAATCCCGGTAGGCCCGGCGTTTCTCTCGCCCCACCGCCTCCCTATGGGCCACCAGCCGGGGGCAACGGGTGCAGGCGGCGAGTTCCTTTTGGAAGGTATCCCACGTGGCTTCCATCGGCCTATAAGCCTAACCCCCGCCGGGGGGCGGGGGCTAGGTCCAAAGTCCAAAGCCTACTCGCTGCAGTGCCCGGGGCCGATATAGCCCTCGTTGTACTGGCCCAGGAGGCTGGCGTAGGAACGGGCCTGGTTGCTGAGGGTCTTGGTGAAGTTAGATGAGGGTGTGTAGGTGTTGAAGAAGTTCTCCGCCCAGGCGATGGCTGCCAGCACCTCAGGTGGAGCGTAGGCCCCCTTCAGCACGTTCAGCTTGGCAGCGATGTACTGGTGGGCCAGCTGGTAGTACGGGTTGCCGCCCTGAGGCGGGGTCCAGAGGACCTGGTAGTAGGTTTGTCCGGGGGATACGAGGGAGAAGAAGGAGGTATCCTCGCCGCTAGGAACGATCAGGTCCCAGGTGGCGTCCCGGGGCTTGGCCGGCCCGTACCGGGTGTGGGTCTTCCAGTAGCCCTGGGTGAGGGTGCAGCCCATCTGGCAAGCCGGCACCCGAACCCTTACGGTCCAGCTGGAGGAGCCCGTGGTGCCGGTGGTGTTGGTGGTGAAGGTGGCGGTGTTGGTGAAGGTGTGGTACGTGTCCTGGCTCTCGCACGGGTACGGCCCCACGTTCAGGCTGTAGGTGAAGGTCTTGGGGGCTTCGTCCGCGCTCACAGTGCCCAGGGGGCCGTACTTGTCGTCGCTGACCGACACCTGGTTATCCACCAAGGTGGTGGGGCCATTGAAGGTAACGGGGGCAGTGGCGGTGGCGGTGCGCACCTGGTCCTGGCCTTGGCGCACGTAGGCGACGGTGGCGGTGTTGGTGCGGCTATCCTTGTTGGGCAGGCTGGCGCTGTAGGTGCAGGTCAGGCTTTGGCCTGGGGCCAGGGTGCGGGGAAGCTCCCCGCAGGCTACGTTGGCGACGATGTCGGGCGAAACCACGTCGAAGACGCTTTGCACCACGAAGGTGATGGGGGTATTGTTCTGGATGACGATGGTGCCCTGTACGGCGAAGTCCCGGTCCTCATAGCGGACAACCCCTACCTGTACCTGGTAGTTCACTGGGAAGACCTGGCCGGGACTCAAGGTGAGCTCCGTTTGGTCCCCGGTCTTGCGAATCTCCCAGAAGTACTGGCGGGTATAGGTGGTGGTGGCGGTTTTGCTCACGTTCAGGCGATACTGGAAGCAGAAGGTCACATGGCTGATTCTCGGAATGTTTCCGCCTTGGTTGGGAGGAGCGTGCAGGCCACTATCGGAGGTAGCCGGGGGATCATAGACGTACACATTGGCCCCTGGACCTCCCTTGACGATTACCGCGGTCATGACCAGGGTGGAGCTCCAAGCCACGTACTTGCCATCGGGGGAGAAGGTGGCGGTGATGGTGTTGCCGTAAGCGTCCACGGGGTAGGTACCGCTAACCGGTGGGCCTACCTTGTAGGCCCCGTCAAAGGTGGCTCCTGCCCGTGTGCATTCCGCCTCGGCGTTGCCTGCTTGCCACTCGGGGTAGGTAACCACCTGCCGGCTAACGGCTGTGGCGGGTTTCAGGGAGGGGCTGGAGGTCTGCCCGCCGCATGCGGAAAGGATCAGGAGCAGCACCGCCCCCAAAGGAACTCCCCACCTAAACCATAACCTATTATGCCGCATAAAGACCTCCTTTCGCCCTTAGCTTAGTAACCTTCCAAGGGGAGGCCAACGCTCCTTTGGCCTAATTCATGTGAAAAAAAGTACTACTACCAGGGAGCCGGAAAGTCTAGGTGAGAAACCGGATATGGGCCAGCTGGCTTCGCCGCTTGATCCCTGCCTTTTGAAACACGGCCGAGAGATGGGCCTTGACCGTGCGCTCCGAGATCCCCAGCTCCTTGGCGATCTCCTTATTGCTGAGGCC
>NZ_CALLUR010000102.1:0-13015 GCF_938010445.1 uncultured Thermus sp. | reverse complement strand
CCCTCCATCAGGGTGCGGTCAATGAGTTCCGCCACCAGGGGCATCTCCTCGGGGGTGAAGCCCCGGGTGGTGATGGCGGGGGTGCCGATGCGGATGCCCGAGGTGACCCGGGGGGGCTTGGGGTCAAAGGGGATGGCGTTCTTGTTGACGGTGATGCCCACGGCGTCCAGCCTCTCCTCCGCTTCCTTGCCCGTTAGGCCCTTGGGGCGTAGGTCCACCAGGAAAAGGTGGTTATCGGTGCCTCCGGTGACCATGCGGTAGCCCCTTTGGGCCAGCTCTTCCGCCAGGCGCTTGGCGTTTTCCACCACCAGGCGGCTATACTCCTGGAACTCGGGTTGCAGGGCCTCAAAGAAGGCCACCGCCTTGCCGGCGATCACGTGCTCTAAGGGCCCTCCTTGGATGCCGGGGAAGATGAGCTTGTCTATCCTCCTGCCCAGCTCCGGATCGTTGGAAAGGATGAGCCCGCCCCTTGGCCCCCGGAGGGTCTTGTGGGTGGTGCTGGTGACCACGTGGGCGTGAGGAAGGGGATTCGGGTGGAGCCCCGCCGCCACCAAGCCGGCGAAGTGGGCCATGTCCACCACCAGGTAGGCCCCCACCTCCTCGGCGATCTCCCGGAAGGCCTGGAAGTCCCAGAAGCGGGGGTAGGCGCTGGCCCCGGCCACGATCACCTTGGGGCGGTGCTCCAGGGCCAAACGGCGCACCTCCTCCAGGTCAATGAGCTCGGTGTCGGGCCGGACCCCGTAGGAGACCACCCTATAGAGCTTTCCCGAGAAGTTCACCTTGGAGCCGTGGGTGAGGTGGCCCCCCGCGGCCAGGTCCATGCCCATGAGGGTATCCCCCGGCTCCATGAGGGCCATGTACACCGCCATGTTGGCCTGGGAGCCGGAGTGGGGCTGGACGTTGGCCCAGGCGGCACCGAAGAGCTCCTTGGCCCGCTCTATGGCCAGGCTTTCCACCTGGTCTATGATCTCGCACCCCCCGTAGTACCGGGCCCCGGGGTAACCTTCGGCATACTTGTTGGTGAGAACGCTTCCCACCGCCTCCCGCACCTGGGCGGAGACGAAGTTCTCGCTGGCAATGAGTTCCAGGCCTTCCCGCTGCCGCTTTTCCTCCAGGGCGATGAGCCGAAAGAGGGCCTCGTCCCTTAAGCTGGTCCTGACCATAGGCCGATTATAGGGCCTGGGCCAGGATGGGGCTAGGTTCCCCCTCCCTGGATCCCTTGCCTTAAGGGTTGGATGGACCCCAAGGAGGGCGCTTCCCTTGGTAAGCTGGGGTTATGAAAGGAAGCGTTCTTCCGATTTTGAAGTGGGGGCTTGCGCTGACCCTGGTTATCCTGCTCTTGGCCATTATCCTCATCAACTTCACCTCTAGCCGCGACCTACCGGAGCTGGTCCGGGTCCAGGTGGAGCGCTATGCGGTGTGCAGCTACTGGTTCTTCGGCTGGCACCTGGCCTCCACGGGTGCCTTTGCCTTTATCTTCCTCCTTTTGGGCTTCCTGGTGGGCCTGGGGACGGGGTTTTTCCTTAGGCGGGGCGTGGCCAGGGGGTAGCCCTTTGGCTAGAGGGTTTCCAGGGCCAGTTTTTCCCCTTCCAGGGGCACCCCGGCTGGGTAACGGCCGTTGAAGCAGGCCAGGCACACGGGGCCTCCTATGGCCCTCCTCACCCCTTCCTCGGAAAGGAAGGCCAGGCTATCGGCCCCGATGTAGGCCCGGATCTCCTCCACGCTCTTTTGGGCGGCGATGAGCTCCTTGCGGGCGGCGGTGTCAATGCCGTAGTAGCAGGGAAAGCGGATGGGGGGGCTGGAGACCCGGAAGTGGACCTCCACGGCTCCGGCCTCCTTCAGCATGGCCACGATGTGGCGGCTGGTGGTGCCCCGTACGATGGAATCGTCAATGAGCACCACCCGCTTACCCTTTACCGCCGAGGTGGGGGATAGCTTTAGGCGGGTTTTCAGGTCCCTAAGCTCCTGGGTGGGCTGGATGAAGGTACGGCCCGCATAGGGGTTCTTGTAGAGGCCGTACTCCAGGGGAAGGCCGCTGGAGCGGGCGTAGCCCACCGCGGCCCCGATGCCGGAATCGGGGACGGGTACCACCATGTCCGCCTCCGCCGGGGCCTCCCGGAAAAGCTCCATGCCCATGCGCACCCGGGCCTCGTAGGCTTCCACCCCATCCAGCAGGCTGTCGGGCCTTGCGAAGTAGATCCATTCAAAGGCGCAAGGGGCGGGATTTGGCGGGAGGGCTTGGAGGCTTTTGAGCTCGCCTTCCTCCACCCAGACCACCTCCCCCGGGCGCACGTCCCTTAGGTACTGGGCCCCCATGAGCTCCAAGGCCGGGGGCTCGGAGGCCAAGGCAAAGCCCTGGGGGAGTTTGCCGATGGCCAGGGGCCGGACCCCATGGGGGTCTCTCAGGGCCACCACGGTTTTGCGGTCCATGAGGAGGATGGCATACCCCCCTTCCAGGGCCTTCATGGCCTCGGCGGCCGCTTGGGGGAGGGGAAGGTGGCCCAGGCGGGCCAGGAGGAGGAGCATCACCTCGGTGTCCGAGGTGCTTTGGAAGGTGGCCCCTTCCTTAAGGAGCCGGTCACGAAGGGGCTTGGCGTTGGTGAAGTTGCCATTGTGGGCGATGGCCAAGACCCCGTGGGCGGTGCGGGCGGTGAGGGGCTGGGCGTTAAAGCGCAGGTTGGAGCCGGTGGTGGAGTAGCGGGTGTGGGCCAGGCCCAGCCTGGCCCCGGGAAGCCTCAGGCGGGAAAGCCTTTCCTCGGTGAAGACCTGGTTCACCAGGCCCAAATCCTTTTCCACCAAGAACTCCCTCCCGTCCGATACGGCTATGCCCGCGGCCTCCTGCCCCCGGTGCTGGAGGGCGAGGAGGCCCAGGTGCAAAAGCCCGGCCATGTCCAGGGGCTCTTGGCTATAGATTCCCAGGACCCCGCATTCCTCCCGTGGCTTATCCATCCAAGACCTCCCTGAGGGGCTTCTTCCAGGCCTCCACCAGGTCCTGCACCCTCCACTCTAGCACCCCTTCCGGGGTGAGGACCGTGAGGGTCTGCCCCCCGGTTTCCCCCAGCACCCGGTAGGGCAGGCCCAGCTCCTCCAGGCGGAAGGTGGCCTCCTTGAGGTGTTCCTTGGCCACGGTGAAGAGGATGCGGCTTGGGGCTTCCCCAAAGAGGGCCTTTAGGCCGGGGGTGCGCACCTCCACCGTGGCCCCTAGGCCATAGGGGAAGGTCATCTCCGCCAGGGCCACCAAAAACCCCCCTTCCGCCAGGTCGTGGGCGGTGCGGGTGAGGCCCAGGGCGATGAGCTCCCGGATGGCCTCCTGCACCCCTCGTTCCCGCTCCAGGTCCAGCCGGGGTGGATGGCCCGCCTCGAGGCCCGCAAGCAGGTACAAGACCTCGCTGCCCCCAAACTCTCCCCCTTCCTCCCCCAGGAGGACGATCACCTCTCCGGGGCGGCGGAAGCCCATCTCCGCCCGCCTCCTCACGTCCAAGACCCCCACCACCCCCACCATGGCCGTGGGGGGGATGCGCCGGCCCCCGCTTTCGTTGTAGAGGGAGACATTCCCGGAAACCACCGGCACCCCCAGGGCCTCGCTGGCCTCGCGGAGGCCGGCGATGGTTTCCTGAAGCTCGTGGTACCCTTCTGGGGTTTCCGGGCTTCCCAGGTTGAGGCCGTCGGTGTAGGCCAAAGGCCTTGCCCCCACCACGCTCACGTTGCGGCAGGCCTCGGCCAGGGCGTGCATGGCCCCAAGCCGGGGATGGAGGCGGCTATACCGGGGGTTCTGGTCCACCTTGGCGGCCACGGCCAGGTGGGTGCCCTTGATCCAGAGGACCGCCGCATCCCCCTTGCCCGGCACCAGGGCGGTGCGGGTTCCCACCTGGTGGTCGTAGCGCTCGTAGACCGCCTCCCGGCTCGCCAGGTTGGGGGAGGCGAGGAGCCGGGGGAGGACCTCCTGGGGATCGGCGGTGAGGGGGGGAAGGGGCGTTTCCCGGAGCCTTTGGATCTCCGGGTCCTCCCTTCCTATGCGCACGTAGGTGGGGGCCTCGGCCAGGGCCTCGGTGGGGACTTCCGCCACCACCTCGCCCCGGTAGAGGACGCGGAAGACCCTTTCCGGGATGGTCCGGGCCACGGGCACGCAGTCCAGGCCCCACTTCCTAAAGACCTCCTCCAGCTCCTTTTCCTTGCCCTCCTTGGGCACCAGGACCATGCGCTCCTGGCTTTCGGAGAGGAGGAGTTCTATGGGCCCCATATCCCTTTCCCGGGTGGGGACGCGGTCCAGGTCCAGCTCCACCCCCAGGCCCGACTTGTGGGCCAGCTCCGAGAGGCTGCTGGTGAGCCCTGCGGCCCCCATGTCCTGGACGCCTTCCACCAGGTCCTTCTCAATGGCCTCGAGGGTGGCCTCCATGAGAAGCTTCCCCAAAAAGGGGTCCCCCACCTGGACCGCCGGCCGGTCCTCCTCCTTGTCCGCGGCCAGCTCCCGGCTGGCGAAGGCGGCCCCCCCGATCCCGTCCCTTCCCGTCTTGGCCCCCGCATAGTAGATGGGCCGGCCCAGGGAGGCCTGGCTCCGCCTAAGGTGCTCCTCCCGGAGAAGCCCCAGGCACATGGCGTTCACCAGGGGGTTTTCCCGGTAGCCCTCGTGGAAGTAGAGGTCCCCGCCTACCGTGGGCACCCCGATGGCGTTGCCATAGTGGGCGATGCCGGAAACCACCCCTTTGAGGAGGTAGCGGCTACGGGGATCCTCCGGGGGACCAAAGCGCAAGGAGTCCAAAAGGGCGATGGGCCGGGCCCCCATGCTCATGATGTCCCGGATGATCCCTCCCACCCCGGTGGCAGCTCCCTGGAATGGTTCCACTGCGGAGGGGTGGTTATGGCTTTCTATCTTGAAGGCCACGGCGAAGCCTTCCCCGATGCGCACCACGCCGGCGTTTTCCCCGGGGCCTTGGAGAACCGCCTCCCCCTCCTTGGGAAGCTGCTTCAGGAGGGGCCGGGAGTTCTTGTAGGCGCAGTGCTCGCTCCACATCACCTTGAAGAGGAAGAGCTCCACCTGGTTGGGCTCCCGCCCAAGCCGCTTCACCATTTCCCGGTACTCGCTTTCCGGGATGCCGATTTCCTGGGCCAGGGTCTCCATCACTGGAGAAGGGGAAGGAGTTCCCGGTGGCTTTTCACCTTGGCGGTGGGCTTGACCTCCCCATTCACCTCCCTTAAGCCCACGTACTGGACCGCCCAGGGGTAGCCGGTGGCGAAGGCCCCTTTGATGTCCGTCTGGGGCAGATCCCCCACGTGCAGGGCTTCCTCCGGGGCCACCCCCAGGGCCTCGAGGGCCACCTTAAAAGCTTCAGGCCGGGGCTTTACGTACCCGGTTTCGTCGGAGAAGCTGTAGGCCTGGAAGACGTCCAGCCCCTGCCGCCTTAGGTGCTCCCGGATGAGGCGGCCCGGGGTGAGGCCGGTGTCGGAAACCAAGGCCAGGGGGTACCTGCGGGCCAGCTCCTTCAAGACCTCTACTCCCGGAAGGGGCTCCAGGTCCACCAAAAGGGAGCTTTCCTCCAGCTTCCTGGCAGTTATGGCGATGAGCCCGGGGTCGTGGGGGGCCCCAAGGAGGGCGAAGATGCGGGCCACCCGGTCGTATACGGACATGTGCTCCCCGGCCTTCCACGCCTCCTCAAAGGCGATGGCCGCCTGCCGGTAGGCCTCCCGCACCTCGTGCTCCTCCGCCGGATGCCCAGCCTCGGAAAGAGCGTCCAGAAGGATCTCGTACCGGGCGGGCATGACCTTTTCCAAAAACGCCTTTCCCTCGGTGAAGAGGGTGCCCCAGAAGTCAAAGGTGATGGCCTTGGGTTTCATGCCGTTACCTCCTCTAAAAGACCTAAGAACAAGGGGAGCCCATCCGTACCGCCCAAAACCTCATCCACCGCCCGCTCGGGGTGGGGCATCATCCCCAGGACGTTGCCCCTTTCGTTGGTGATGCCGGCGATGTCGTTCAGGCTTCCGTTAGGGTTGTAATCCGCTTCCCCCCTTAAGGGGGCGTAGCGGAAGACCACCAGGCCTTCTCCCTCCAGCCGGGCCAGGGTTTCCGCATCCGCATAGTAGCGGCCCTCGGCGTGGGCGATGGGAAGCCTAAGCACCTGCCCCTTCTGGTAGAGGCGGGTGAAGGGGAGGTCCGCGCGCTCCACCCGCACCCCCACCTCCTTGCAGGTGAAGTGCAGGTTCAGGTTGGCCAGAAGGGCCCCGGGGAGGATCCCGGCCTCGGTGAGCACCTGGAAGCCGTTGCAGACCCCGAGCACCCAGCGGCCCTCCCGGGCAAAGCGCTTAACCTCCTCCATCACTGGGCTCTTGGCCGCCAGGGCCCCGGCCCTCAGGTAGTCCCCGTAGCTGAAGCCTCCCGGCAGGAAGACCCCGTCAAAGCCCTTTAGGCTGGTTTCCGTGTGCCAGACGTATTCCGCCTTTATGCCCGCCTTCTCCAAGGCGAAGCGGGCGTCCTCGTCGCAGTTGGAGCCGGGAAAGCGGACGATGGCCCACTTCATGGGAGTTCCTTTAGGGCCTCGAGGGTATAGACCTCCATCACCGGGTTGGTGAGGAGTCTTCCCATGGCCTTAGCCCTTTCCTCCGCCTCCAGGAGGGTTTCCGCGGGGAAGACAATCTCCAAAACCTTCCCCACCCGCACCGACTCCACGGGATGGCCCAGGTCCTGCAAGACCCCTTCCACCGCCCGGCCTTGCGGGTCCAGGATGCCGTCTTTCAGCTCAATGAGCAAAGTAGCCTGGTACCTGGGCATGGCTACACCTCTAGCACCCGCCTAAGGACCTCCTGGTAGGCCTCCTCCACACCCCCCAGGTCCTTGCGGAAGCGGTCCTTGTCCATGGGCTCCCCTGTCTTCTGGTCCCATAGGCGCATGGTGTCGGGGGAGATCTCGTCGGCCAGCAGGATCTCCCCATCCCGTTTCCCGAACTCCAGCTTGAAGTCCACCAGGTCCAGCCCCCTTTGGGCAAAGAAGGTCCGCAATAGCTCCCCCACCTTCAGGGTGGTGGCCCTCACCTGGGCAAGCTCCTCCTCCCTGGCCAGGCCCAGGGCCAGGATGGCCTCAGGGCAGATCAGGGGGTCGCCCAGGGGGTCGCTCTTAAGGGAGAACTCCACCAAGGGGGTCTTTAGGGGGGTGCCCTCCTTTACCCCGTAGCGCTTGGCGAAGCTCCCCGCTGCCCGGAAGCGGAGGATGACCTCTAAGGGAAGGATCTCCACCCTTAAGACCCGCATCTCCCGGTCGGAAAGTTCCTCCAGGAAGTGGGTCTTTACCCCATGGGCCTCCAGGTAGCGGAAGAGGGCAGCCGAAACCTTGTGGTTCACCACCCCTTTCCCAGGGATGATCCCCCGCTTTTGCGCGTTGAAGGCCGTGGCCTCGTCCTTGAAGTAGACCCGAAGGGTGTCTGGCCCTTCGGGGTAGAGGATTTTTGCCTTCCCCTCGTATAGCTTTTCCATGTGCCTCCAGTTTGGGACCCCCGTCCCGTCTGGCCTTCATTTTAAGCCCAAGGGATGCCAGAATCGGGAAGGCCTGGCCCCACCCCTGGACCTTTTGCGTCCTGTAGGGGAGAGGAAGCTTTAGCTCCTTTGGGAGCGGAATCCCGGCTGTCCGTTTGGGGGGGTTGCCGGAGGGGAGGCTTGGGGTGGGTTCCTGGGAAGGGCAAAGCGGCCAGCGGGGCCATCCCGTCCCCTGACACCTCTTGGGTTGAAGGGGGGCGCGGGGAAGCCTTGTCGGAGGAGGAAAGGGAAGGCTATTCCTCTGGACCCGGAGCTTCCCGGACCTGCCCTCCGCTTACCCCCTTGGGGCAGGGCTTTCCCCGGGATCCCCGGAGGCCTGCTTCCCGCCTCCACCCAGGCGCTCCCGTTAGAGCCCAAAGCGGGCGTAGATGGCGTCCACGTGCTTGAGGAAGGGGGCCGGGTCAAAAAGGGCCCTTAGCCTTTTCCCCTTGAGGGGGTTTTCCGGATCCCCTTCCAGGAGCTCGGCGAAGCTTTGGCCCTCCTCCCAGCTCCTTAGGGCATTGCGCTGCACGATGGCGTAGGCCTTGTCCCGAGGGAGGCCCTCTGCGATGAGGGCGTTCAGCACCTGCTGGGAGTAGACCAGGCCCCGGGTGAGGTCCAGGTTCCTTTTCAGGTTTTCCTCAAAGACCACCAGGCCCTTCAGGATTCCCCGAAGCCGCCTTAGGGCGTAATGGCCGGCGGTGGTGGCGTCGGGGAGGACCACCCGCTCCACCGAGGAGTGGGAGATGTCCCGCTCGTGCCACAAGGCGATGTTTTCCAGGGCTGGTCCCAGGTAGCCCCTTAGGAGCCTCGCCATCCCGGTGAGGTTTTCCAGGCCCACAGGGTTTTTCTTGTGGGGCATGCTGGAGCTTCCCGTCTGCCCTTCCCTAAAGGGTTCCTGGACTTCCAGGACCTCTGTGCGCTGCAGGTGCCTTAGCTCCACCGCCACCCGCTCCAGGTTCCCTCCCAGGATGGCCAAAGCGGCCAGGGCCTCGGCGTGCCGGTCCCGGGGCACCACCTGGGTGGAGAGGGGTTCGGGGCTGAGGCCAAGCCGCCGGGCTACATGGGCCTCCACCTCCGGGGGCACGTGGGCGTAGTTGCCCACCGAGCCCGAGAGCATGGCCACGCCCATGGTCTTCTGGGCCCGCTTTAGCCTTTCCTCGTCCCTCTGAAAAGCGGCGTAGAAGCTCAGGAAACGGAGGCCGAAGCTGGTGGGCTCGGCATGGACCCCATGGGTGCGGGCAATGGCAGGGGTGTGCTTGTACTGGAGGGCCAGCCGCTTGAGCTCCTCCTGCACCCCGGCCAGCTCCTCAAGGATCAGGTCCAAGGCCTTCACCAGAAGGGCGTTTTGCGCCGTGTCCACGATGTCCGAGCTGGTGAGGCCCAGGTGCAGGTAGCGCCCCACCTCCTCGTCCCCGGTCCACTCCACCAGGGCCCGGGTGAAGGCCACCAGGTCGTGGCGGGTCACCTCCTCCAGCTCCGCCACCCTCTGGGCGAAGCGGGCGTCCAGGGGGTGCGCCTCCAGGTGGCGCAAAAGCCTTTGGGCAAGGCCCTGGGGCACCTGGCCCAGGGCCTCCCAGGCCTCGAGGGCATAGGCCTCCACCAAAGCCCACATGCGGTAGCGGTTTTCCTCCGACCACAGCCCGGCCATCTCTGGGGTCTGGTAACGGGGGACCATGCCCTAAGGGTACTAAAGGGTTGGGGTTCCCGCACCCTATAGCGGGCTTCCCCAGCGGCCACCCCAAAGCTTTGGGCCAGGGCCGGGACCCGTAAGCGTAGGCTCCAGGCTAAAGAGTGCCCACCTACCCCCTTTAGGGTCCCATGGAAAGGGGCCTGGAGGGGGGCTGGGTATAGACTGGGACCATGGTCCAGGCGGTTTTCTTTGATGTGGGCAACACCTTAATCCTGGCAAGCCCCCGGTTTTGGCTGCTGCCCTTTTTACAGGAAAGGGGGCTAAAGCCCAGGAAGGACCCCAAGGGGGCGGCCTTGGCAGCCTTTCGCTTTTACGAGGAACACCATTTGGAAGCCCGCGACCTGGAGACCGCCTTGGGGCTTTGGCGGGAGTTCCACCGCAGGCTCTTTACGGGGATGGGCCTCGAGGAGCACGCCGAGGCCCTGAGCCGGGAGCTGGTGGAAAACTGGAAAGATCCCCGTTTTTGGCCCCTAACCCCGGGGGCTAAGGAAACATTGCAAGCGCTACGGGAGCGGGGTTATGCCCTGGCGGTGGTCTCCAACTGGGATGCCACCTTGCCGGAGATCCTGGAGGTGGTGGGCCTAAGGCCCTACTTTCAGCACCTTTCCGTAAGCGCCCTCTCCGGGGTGGCCAAGCCCGATCCCAGGCTCTTCCAGGAAGCCCTTTCGGCCCTGGGGGTTAGGCCGGAGGAAGCCCTGCACGTGGGGGATTCGGAGGCGGATGTGGCCGGGGCCAGGGGAGCTGGGGTTAAGCCTCTCCTCTTTGATCCCCTGGGGGAGAACCCAGAGGCCCTCCATCGTCTGGAAGGGGTGCTAGACTACCTGCCATGAGCGTGCGGCGGGCCATCTGGGGGGAGAAGGAGGAGGCCATAGAAAAGGCCCTCAAGGAGGTGGACGAGGACCTTTTCCGCTACATCCGCGATTTCGCCTACGAGGAGGTTCTGGCCCGGCCGGGGTTGGACCTCAAGACCCGGGAGCTTCTGGCCATCACCGCCCTCATCGCCTTGGGTAGCCCCAAGGAGCTGGCCACCCATCTGGAGGGGGCCTTGCGGGTGGGGGCCAAGGAGGAGGAGGTGCGGGAGGCCATCCTGCAGGCCGCCATTTTCCTGGGGTTCCCCCAGGCCCTGGCGGCCATGAAGCTTTTCCATAAGGTGCTGAAGGGCCGTGGTCCTGCTCACCCGGGGGAAGGATAGGGCGCTTTTGGAAAGGCTCCGCGCCTTAGGGGTGGAGGCGGCGGAGGTGGCCCTTTTGGAACAGGTGGACCTGCCGGGTCTTGAAGCACTTCCCGGGAGGCTTCTTGGGGCCGACTGGGTGGCGGTTACCTCCAAGGAGGGGGCAAAGCGGCTTCTTTGGGCTTGGGAAAGCGTGGGGAGGCCTTTGCTGAAGGTGGCGGCGGTGGGGGAGGGGACGGGGGAGGTGTTGCGCCAGGGGGGGCTCACCCCGGCCTACACCTCCCCCCGGGCCACGGCCCGGGACCTGGCCCTGGGGTTCCCCCAGGCGGAAAGGGTGCTTTTTGTGGCCGGGGACCTGGCGGGGAAGGACCTCGAGGAAAGCCTGAGGGCCCGAGGGGTGGAGGTGGAAAGACTGGAGGTCTACGCCACCCGGGAGCGGGCCCTGGCCCCAAAGGAGGCGGCCCTTTTGCCAAAGGCCCAGGTGGTGGCCTTTTTCAGCCCAAGCGGCGTCCGGGCCTATGCCCGTTGGACCGAGAGGCGACCCAAGGCGGCTTGCATTGGCCCCAGCACCGCCAAGGAGGCCCGGGCCTGGGGCTTCCCCGTGGTGGAGGCCAAGGAGCCGGGCCTCGAGGGCCTCTTCCAGGCCATCCTGCGGGCGCTCCCATAGGATTTCGGTTAAGGCTTGTTCCCAAGGGGGTTTTGTGCCCCTGTGCGGGTGGCGTATACTGACGGAAGCCTATGGCCCTGCCCCTTTACCTGGTGGGCCTTTCCCACAAGACCGCTCCCCTGGAGGTGCGGGAGCGGGCGGCCTTGGACCCCGTGGTGGCCTTGCCTGCGGCCCTGGCCACCCTGGGCAAGGCGGTGGTGCTTTCCACCTGTAACCGCACGGAGATCTACGGGGTGGGTAGCGCCCAGGAGGCCAAGGCCCTTCTTTTCTCCCGGGGGGTGGAAGCCCAGCACCTCTATCAGAAGGAAGGGATGGAGGCCCTGCGGCACCTCTTCCGGGTGGCAGCAGGCTTGGATTCCCTGGTGATGGGGGAGGCCCAGATCCTAGGCCAGGTGCGGGAGGCCCTGTTCCTGGCCCGCAAATATGGGGCCACGGAAAGCCTCTTGGAGAAGGCCTTCCAGTCGGCCATCGCCCTGGGCAAAAGGGCCCGGAGCGAGACCGCCATTGGGGCCGGGGCGGTGAGCGTGGCCTATGCCGCCTTGGACCTGGCCTTGGCGGTCTATGGGGACCTGACCGGCCTGGCGGTGGCGGTCTTGGGAGCCGGGGAGATGGCGGAGCTCTTCCTCACCCACCTGAAGGCCCACGGGGTGGGGAGGGTCTTGGTGGTGAACCGCACGGTGGAAAGGGCCAAGGCTTTGGCGGAGCGGTTTGGTGGCCAGGCCTTTGGCCTGGAGGCCCTGCCCCAGGTCCTGCGCCAGGCGGATCTGGTGGTGGCCTCGGCGGCTGCTCCCCATTACCTGGTGCGTCCGGAGGACCTCCCCAGAAGGTCCAAGCCCCTTTTCCTCATTGACATCGCCCTACCCCGGAACATCGATCCGCGGGTGGGGCGCCTTTCCCAGGCCTACCTCTACAACCTGGACGACCTGAAGCGGGTGGTGGAGAAGAACCTAAGGGCCCGCCAGGGGGAGGTACCCAAGGTGGAAGCCCTCATTGAGAGGGCCCTAGGGGAGTACCTGGAGTGGTACGCTGGCCACCGGGTGCGGGAGGCCATCCGGGCCCTGGAGGGCTGGGCCTATAGGGTGGTGGTGCGGGAATACCCTGAGGCCGATCCCCTTACCTGGCACAAGGAGGCGGGGCGTAGGGCCCATCCTTGGATCCTGGCGGTGAAGGCGCGGACCCAGGAGTTCCTGCAGGGCCCTCCATGCCCCAGGGAGTGTCCCCTCCTGGCCTTCCGTCCCCCACGGCTATGACCGGTGCTTCCCTTTTGGCCTTGGTGGGGGTCCTCCTCTTGGCCGTGGGTTTGTTCTGGCCTCGAGGGCTTTCCCTAGGGGCCTTCCTTTACTTGGGAGCTGCCTTGGCCGATGCCCTGGCCAAGGGGTTTTTCTCCGGGCCAGCCCAGCCCGCCCTGGTCCTGGGGGGGCTTTTGGCCTTACGTGGGGAAAGCCTCCTCCTTAGACCCCGGCTGACCCCCTTGCGCCGCTATCTGGTCCTCCTGGCCATGCTTTTGGGCCTCTTTGCCCTCAAGGCCTTGCCCCATCCGGGCGGGAGTCTGCCTCCCCTTCTTACCTTGGTGCATGCCGGGGCTTTCCTGGTAGCCTACCTGGCCCTGGCGGTGGGGGTGGGAGCGGGGGTGATGTGCGCCCTTCAGGACCTACGCCTGCGGTCGGTGCCGGAAAAGGCCTTGCTCTCCGCTCCCCTTTGGAGCCTGAAGCGGCTGGAGCAGGGGTACTTGCGGGTGGGGTATCTGGCCACCACCTTGGGCTTGACCAGCGGCATGGCCTGGGCCTGGGGTTATTTCGGCAGTCCCTTGGCCTTGGATCCCAAGGAGATCTCTGTGCTGTTGGGTTGGTTTGGCCTTACCCTGTACTTTTTGCTGGAGGAAAGGCTCCGGGGCTATGTGCGCATGGCCCTGCTCCTTTCGGCCTATGCCCTTTTGCTCTTTGCCTTTATAGGCGCCCCCTTCCTGGGTTCCCGCCATCCCTCG